>NZ_JBTUJH010000022.1:0-3166 GCF_058343375.1 Alterinioella sp. | reverse complement strand
AAAAAAACGGACGCATCGTTGCCAATGCGTCCGTTTCAATGTCATTCCTTCATCCCCGCGTGGCGGGGATCCGGGCCTTACGCCAGTGCGATATTGGTCGCGCTTTCGCGGCCGTCACGGCCGGGCTCGATGTCGAAGGTCACTTTCTGGTCGTCGGCCAGACCGGTCAGACCTGCGCGCTCAACGGCAGAGATGTGCACGAACACGTCTTTGCTGCCGCCATCGGGCGCGATGAAGCCGAAGCCTTTAGTTGCGTTGAACCATTTGACGGTGCCAGTAGCCATCGTCGTTTCTCCTATAGTACTGCCCACGGGATGCGGCAGGTCGGCAAAGTCAGTGCAAGATCGAGAGACTGAGCCGGTAGGAGCAGTTTGGTCGATAGTGGTAACGTCGCGAGCGCTATATGAGCCGAAACGAAGGAAAAAGCAAGCGGAATGCGCGTGCATTGCAAATCGGGCAGAACTCCGCACATTTCGAGCGATTTGATGATGAAGCGCCATGAAACACGTGGTTTTGCGAGCGTTGGCCGGGCGCGCCTATCGACAGGAACGACTCGGTCAAACCGAAAACGGCTGCTGCCGGTTTAGCGTTTCAACGCCGCCAGAAATGCGACCGCCGCCGCGTCGGGTGATAACTTTCCCGCCGCCACTTCGGCACCCAGATCAGCCATCCGGGCACGAATCTCGGGGCTGGCCGTCATTTGCGCCAGCAGGCCTGATCGCACCTCCTGCTCGAACCAGTGGCGGGCCTGCTCAGAGCGGCGGGCCTGCCAATACCCATGCTCGCGGCGCCACTGGGCCAGCCTCTGCATCTCGGTCCATGCCTGCATCAGCCCGTCGCCGGTGACCGCGGAAACCGGCATCGCCATGGGGAAGCCGTCGGGGTCATGGACGCGCTTGCGCATCAGCCGCAGCGCCCCGGCATAATCGGCACAGGTCCGCGTGGCGGCGGATTTCAGATCACCATCGGCCTTGTTGACAAGGATGAGGTCGGCAATCTCCATGATGCCGCGTTTCACCCCCTGCAATTCGTCGCCACCCGCCGGGGCCAGCAGCAGCACGAAAATATCGCACATTTCGGCCACCATGGTTTCGGACTGCCCGACGCCGACCGTTTCAATCAGCACCACGTCGAAATCAGCCGCCTCGCACAGCGCCACCGCCTCACGCGTGCGCCGCGACACGCCGCCCAGATGTGACAGCGAGGGCGAGGGCCGGATAAAGGCGTTTTTCTGGCGGCTCAGCTGTTCCATGCGGGTCTTGTCGCCCAGAATCGACCCGCCCGAGCGGGTCGAGGACGGATCGACCGCCAATACCGCTACTTTCAGGCCCTGACCTGTCAGCATCATGCCAAAGGCCTCGATAAAGGTGGATTTGCCGACGCCCGGCGTGCCCGACAACCCGATCCGCAGCGCCTGACGCCCATGCCCGGCCAGCGCATCCAACAGCGCGGTGGCCTGTTGCCGGTGATCGGGCCGGGTGCTTTCAACCAGCGTGACCGCGCGCGCCAGGGCCCGGCGTTCACCGGCCAGAATGCGGGCAGGCAGATCATCGGGCAGGCGTGGCTCGGGCATGGGTCGGGGTCTTTCTGCAACGGGTTCGGTATCGGTTTTCCCCGCCATGGGTCGGATTGTCCAGCCCCGCATCGGGTGTTGACCTTGGCCGGGCGGCCACGGCTTATGACAGCAGAACAGCCCGAGGCCCGCCCGTGACCGCCCTGCCCATCGACCCCATCCTGCCCGATCTGCTGGCCGCGCTTGCCCGCCATGGCCGGGCCGTGTTGCAGGCCCCGCCCGGTGCCGGCAAGACCACGCGGGTGCCGCTGGCCCTGTTGGAGGAAAACCGCATTCAAGGCCGCATCCTGATGCTGGAGCCGCGCCGCCTTGCCGCGCGGGCCGCCGCCGAACGCATGGCCGAAACGCTTGGCGAAGCGGTGGGCGCGACCGTTGGCTACCGGGTGCGCGGCGACGCCAATATCGGCAAGGCCACCCGGATCGAAGTTGTGACCGAGGGCATCCTGACCCGCATGGTGCAGGACAATCCCGAATTGCCGGGCATCGGCGCGGTGATCTTTGACGAGTTTCACGAACGCTCGCTCAATGCGGATCTGGGGCTGGCGCTGACCTGGGAAGTGCGCGGGGCGCTGCGCGAGGATCTGGTTATCCTTGTGATGTCGGCCACGCTGGATGCCGGGCCAGTGGCCGCCTTGCTGGACCACGCGCCGGTGATCACCTCGCAAGGCCGCGGCCACCCGATCGAGACCCGCTGGCGCGATCGCCCCGCTCCGGCAAAGGCGCGGATCGAAGACAGCGTGGCCGATCTGATCCGTATGGCGATCCGCGAGACGCAGGGTGGCATCCTTGCGTTCCTTCCGGGTGAAGGTGAGATCCGCCGCACCGCCGCCCGCCTGTCGGACCTGCCAGGCACCATCGCCCTGCATCAGCTTTTCGGGGCCATGCCGCTTGCCGCGCAACGCGCCGCCCTGCGACCGGAAAGCCCCGACAAGCGCAAATTGGTGCTGGCCACCGCGATTGCCGAAACCTCGCTGACCATCCCCGATATCCGCGTGGTGGTCGATGGCGGGCGGGCGCGGCGGGCCCGGTTCGATCCCGGCTCGGGCATGGCGCGGCTGGTAACCGAGCCGGTTTCGCGCGCCGAGGCCGACCAGCGCCGGGGCCGGGCCGGCCGGGTGGCCGAAGGTGTCTGTTATCGCAACTGGACCAAAGGGGCCGAAGGCGCGCTGCCCGCTTTTGCACCGGCCGAGATCGAGGCAACCGATCTGACCGGTCTGGCCCTGGATCTTGCGCAATGGGGGGCGGGAGATGGCACCGGGCTGGCCTTTCTGACGCCCCCGCCCGGCGGGGCCTTGGCCAAGGCGCAGACTCTGCTGGCCGGGCTTGGCGCGCTGGATGATCAAGGCCGGATCACAGCCCACGGGCGCGCCTTGGCCCAGATTCCGCTGCATCCGCGTCTGGCCCATATGCTGACCAGGGGCGGCAGGGGGGCCGAACGGCTTGCAGCGCTTCTGGCCGACCGGGATCCGCTGCGCGGCCAAGGCGTGGATCTGTCGCTTCGGATCCGCGCGCTGGATGATCCCGCCGCAATGGGGGCCGATCGCGGCGCGGTGGCGCGCATCCGCGATGAGGCCCGCCGCCTGGCCCGGTTTG
>NZ_JBTUJH010000021.1:0-109635 GCF_058343375.1 Alterinioella sp. | reverse complement strand
GGTCGATCGCATCGCCACGCCGGTGATGGCCCATTGCGGCGCGTCCGGATCCAGCGCATTGGCGCGCGCGCAATACCAGGCCTGATGCGCGCGGTGGAAATTGCCCAACCCCAGATGCACGATACGCGGCATCCTCACGCCCCCCCGGACAGGCGATAGGTCTCTGCCGCCAGATCGCGGGCCAGAAACGGGGCCAGCCGTTCGGCGTCAACGCGCGCCAAAACGCCGCGCGCCACCTGATCGCCCAGATGCAGGCAAACCCCGCGCCGCCACAGATCATGGCGCGCGGGGATCGACAGAAAGGCACGGGTATCATCGTTGAACCCCGCCAGATTGTGATAGCCCGCCGTTTCCACCACCTGATCGAAATAGCGCCGGATACCGTTCAGGCTGTCGTGAAACCACCAGGGCGGGCCGATCCGCAGACAGGGCCAGTGGCCCGCCATCGGGGCCAGTTCGCGGGCATAGCCGGTCTCATCCAGGGTAAAGAGGATGATGCGCAGGCCGGGATCATTGCCAACCTGATCAAGCAGCGCCGCCAGCCCGCCCACCCAATCGGTGCGGGTCGCGATATCGGCCCCGATATCGGGGCCGAACCGGCGAAAAAGCGGCGCATTGGTGTTGCGGCGGCTGCCGGCATGGATCTGCATGACCATGCCATCCTCTACCGACATCCGCGCCATCTCAATCAGCATATGCCCGTAATATTGCCGCGCCTCATCGGCGCTGAGCCTGCCTGCCATCCGCGCATCATGCAGCCGGGTGATCGCGGCCCGGTCCAGCCAGCAGGTCATCAGCTCGGGGACATCATGATCGGTCGCGGTGCCGCCCTGGGCGCGAAAATCACCCCGGCGGCGGCGCAGCGCCGCCAGCAGCCCGCCATAGCTGCCGGTATCCTGCCCGGTCATCCGGCCCAACGCCCCAAGCGCGTCCATCTGGCCATTGCGGGCCGGGTTCAGCACGTCATCGGGGCGGAATGTGGGGATGATCCGGCCGGTCCAGCCGCTGGCCGCAATGGCGCGATGGGCCGTCAGAGGATCGGTGGCGGTATCGGTGGTGGCCAGCGTCTCGATCCCGAACCGGTCGAACAGGGCGCGCGGGCGGAACTCCGGCAGGGCCAGTTTCGCGGCGATCTGGTCATAGACGGCATCGGCGCTGCCGGGGGTCAAGGCGACATCAACACTGAGCGTGTCATAAAGCGTATGTTCCAGCCACAGGCGGCTGGGCGTGCCGACGAACCGGTGCCAGTGGCGCGCAAACAGCCGGAATATGGCGCGCGGATCGCGGTCGCCCTGGCCAAGGCCCAGATCCTCCAGCGCCACGCCTTGCGAATAAAGCATCCGAAACACGTAATGATCAGGTGTGATCAGCAACGCGGCAGGGTCGGCAAAGCCCGCATCAACGGCCCACCATTGCGGATCACAATGGCCATGCGGCGAGACAATGGGCAGGCCTGCCACGCGGTCATAAAGGCTTTGTGCCAGTCCCGGCAGGGTGGGGCGGATCGCAAGCGGCATGGTCTTCTTTCTGGCCCGGGCCTCAGGCCTCGAAAAAATCCTGGTTGGCGTCAATCAGGCTGGACAGCGTATCCAGGATATGGCGCAGATGGCGGCGCATCCGGTCGATCGCCTGACCACTATAGCCTGCGGCGATGGCGTCAAATATCCTGCGATGATCGTCCAGCAGCCTGGTCATGTGATCGGCATCGTTCAGGCTCAGCACGCGCAGCCGGTCCAGCACCGCCTTTTCGCGGGCCAGCAATGTGGCGGCGCGGTCATAGCCGGTGGCATGGGCCAGCATCTCGTGAAACCGGTCATCCTGAATCTGAAAGGCCAGCTTGTCGCCGCGCCCCAAAGCCTCGGCCTGATGGTCAAGGCAGGCCCCGATCGCCTGCGCGGCAGAATCGGGCAGCCCCTCGGCGCAGAGCCGTTCGACCACGGCAACCTCCAGCGCCTCGCGCAGAAACTGCGCCCCGCGCACCTGTTGCTCCGAGATCTTCGAGACATAAGTGCCGCGGCTTGGCCGGGTCAGGATAAGCCCCTCCTCGCGCAGCCGGGTAAAGGCCTCGCGCACCGGGGTGCGGCTGGCCCCGAACAGCAGCCCCACCTCATTTTCCGAGATCATCCGCCCGGGCACCAGCGTGGTATCGAGGATCGCCGCCTTGACGGCCTGGAAAATCTGCTCACCGGCCGGGCGGGAAAGATCCAGCGGCGGCACTGGCATGGCGGACACGTCAATTGCTGCTGTCTTGCGGTTCACTCCACGGCCCCCGGAAAATAACTGTCTGTGCCAACCAGCATACCGGTATACGATTTGCTTGACAACCGGTATACCGGTGTGGATCACTGGCAGCGCGAAACAGGGGGAGCGCCAGGGCCGATGGGCAGCGGGCACCAGAAAACAGCAGCCTTGATCGGGGCGGGCATGGTTGCCCGGACCCATGTTGCCGCCTGTGCCGATACCCGGGCGGTGCGGCTGAAGGGCATTTCCGCACGTGGCGGCGCGCGGGCGCGGGTGCTGGCGGATGAGGCCACCGCCCTGACCGGCGCAACGGTCATGCTCTACCCCGATCTGGCGGCGGTCGCGCGCGACGCGGAAATTGACTTTGCCATTATCGTCACGCCGCCCGATGCCCGTCTGGATATCATTGCGCCGCTGGTCCGGGCCGGCAAACACATCCTGCTGGAAAAGCCGCTCGGGCGCTCGGCGGACGAGGCGCGCGCCGTGGTGGCGATGTGCGAAAACGCCGGCGTGACGCTTGGCGTCGTGTTTCAGCATCGCATGCGCGCGGCCTCGCAAAAGGCGGCGGCGCTGGTGGCTGGCGGCAGTCTTGGCGCGCTTGGTCTGGTGGAGATTGCGGTGCCCTGGTGGCGCGATCAAAGCTATTATGATGAACCCGGGCGCGGCAGTTTCGCGCGCGACGGCGGCGGGGTTCTGATCTCGCAGGCGATCCACACCATTGATCTGGCACTCAGCCTTGCCGGGCCGGTGGCGCGGGTCCGCGCAATGGCCACCACAACGCGGTTTCACCAGATGGAGGCCGAGGATTTTGTCGTCGCCGGGCTGGAATTCGCATCCGGCGCGGCCGGGTCGCTGGTAGCCAGCACCGCCAGTTTCCCCGGCGCCGCGGAATCCATCATTCTGCATTTCGACAATGCCAGCCTGCATCTCGCCTCGGGCCAGCTGCGGGTCACCTGGCGCGATGGCCGCGTGGAAACCTTCGGGGCCGAGGCCGCAACCGGCGGCGGGGCCGACCCGATGGGCTTTACCCATGCCTGGCATCAGGCCGTGCTGGAGGATTTCGCCGCCGCCCTGTCGCAAGGCCGCGCGCCCGCCGCCACCGGGGCCGACGCGATTGCCGCGCAAAGCCTGATCGACGCCATGATCCTTTCCGCCCGCAGCGGCGCGCCACAAGAGGTGCAGCCATGACCCGCCCACTGAAATTCGCCGGTATCGGCATTGATCACCGCCATATCTTTGGCATGGCGGCCAATATGATGGATATCGGGGCCGAATTCACCGGCTGGTGGACCGATGGCACCCCCGAACCGCTGGACGGCTTCGTCAAACGCTTCCCCGATGTGCCCCGCGCCGCGACCCCTGAAACCCTGTTCGAGGATCCCGAGATCGACCTTGTTCTGATCTCCTGCATCCCGCGCGACCGGGCGCATTGGGCCATCCGCGCGATGCAGGCGGGCAAAGATGTGATGAGCGATAAACCCGGCTGCACCACGCTGGCGCAACTGGCTGACATCCGCGCCTGCGTGGCGCGCACCGGGCGCATCTGGTCGATTGATTTTTCTGAACGTTTCGAAGTGCCCGCCGTCACCCGGGCCGCCGAACTGGTGGCCGAGGGGGCCATTGGCAAGGTTGTCCAGACATTGGGAATGGGGCCGCACCGGCTGAACCGTGCCAGCCGTCCCGACTGGTTCTTCGACCGCGACGCCTATGGCGGCATCCTGACCGATATCGGCAGCCACCAGATCGACCAGTTTCTCTACTTCACCGGCTCCGATGACGCCGAGATCACCCTGGCGAGCATCGGAAATTTCGCCAATCCCGACGATCCCGGCCTGGATGATTTCGGAGAGATCGCGCTGCGCAGCGCAACCGGGCGCGGCTATATCCGCCTCGATTGGTATACGCCCGATGCGCTGCCGACATGGGGCGACGGGCGGCTGACGATCCTGGGCACCAGGGGCTATCTCGAACTGCGCAAATATGTCGATATCGGCGGCGCGCAGGGCACCGATCACCTGATCCTGGTCAATAATGACCGTTGCGAGAAAATCGACGCCTCCGGCGCGGGCCTGCCCTATTTCGCGCGGCTGGCGGCCGATATTCGGGACCGGACCGAGACCGCAATGCCGCAGGACCATGCGTTCAAGGTCTGCGAACTGGCATTGAAAGCGCAGGCCATGGCCGAGGGGCGGGGCCGATGATCACCGTGGCCATCATCGGCGCGGGCATCGGCGCGCAGCATCTGACGGGCTACCGGGCGCTGCCGGATCGCTTTGCCGTCACCACATTCTGCGACCTCGTTCCTGACCGCGCCAGGGCGGCCATCGGCACCGATGGCACAATCGCGGTGACCGATGATCTGGCAAGCGTTCTGGCCGATCCGGCGATTGACCTGATCGACATCTGCCTGCCGCCGCATCTGCATTACCCGGTTGCGCTGCGGGCGCTGGAGGCGGGCAAACATGTGGTTTGCGAAAAACCCCTGGTCCGGTCGCTGGCCGAAATTGACGCGCTGGAGGCTTCGGCACAGGCGGCGGGCAAACGGGTCTTTCCGATCTTCCAGTATCGCTATGGCCCGGCCACGGCGCAGCTTGAAGCGCTGATCGCGGCCGGGTTGACCGGCAAAGCCTATGCCGCCAGCGCGGAAACGCATTGGAACCGTGGCCCCGGCTATTACGACATCGCCTGGCGCGGCACCTGGGCCGGGGAGGCCGGCGGCGCCGTTCTGGGCCACGCCATCCATGCGCATGATCTGCTGTGCCATTTCCTGGGCCCGGCGGTCGAGGTCTTTGCCCTGACCGACACCCGCGTCAACCGGATCGAAACCGAGGATTGCGCCGCCATCACAATGCGCATGCAATCAGGTGCCCTGGTCACCAGTTCGGTGACGCTTGGCGCTGGCAATGACAGCAGCCGCATCCGAATGTGTTTCGAAGGCGTCACCGCCGAAAGCGGCAGCGCGCCCTATACCCCGGCAGAGGACGCCTGGACCTTCACCGCCCGCGCCCCGGTGACCCAAGACCAGATCGACACGGTGCTGGCGGCGGTGGAAACGCGCATTCCCTGCGGCTTTGCGGGCTATCTTGCGGCGGTTGCCGATGCGCTTGGCGGCAAGGGCGGGCGCGAAGTCACGCTAGCCGACGGGCGCGCCTCGATCGCTCTGGTCAGTGCAATCTACAAATCCGCCCGCCAGGGCACCAGGGTCACGCTGCCCTTGGCGAAATCCGACGAATTTCATGACGGCTGGTTACCTGACCGGCCCTGACGACCGAAGAACCAAACCACGACCAACGGGAGGAAAGACGATGAAAAACAACATTCTGGCGACAACAGCCTTTGCCGCGCTTGTGATCGGGGCGGGAATGGCCTCGGCACAGGAAATTCGCTTCATGTGCTCATCCGACGGCAATGAATGCGAAGTGATGGACGACATCTTTACCAGATTCGAGGCCGAAAACCCCGGTGTCGATGTGGTGATGGATGTGGTTCCCTATCAGGCCATTCTGGAAAGCCTGCCGGTGCAACTGGCAGCCGGAACCGGGCCTGACCTTGCCAAGGTCACCGATCTGGGCGGCCTGAACCAGTTCTATCTCGATCTGGCCCCCTATGTCGATCGCGACTATTGGGAAACCAGCTTTGGCGGCACGCTGGACTGGTATCGCGGCGGCGATGATGATGACGGCATCTATGGCATGCACAGCCAGTTGACCATCACCGGCGGCTTCATCAACGCGACCCTGTTCGAGCAGGCCGGCGTGGAGGTGCCGGGTGCCGATGCGACCTGGACCGAATGGGCGGCGGCGTCGCGGGCCGTGGCAGAGGCCACCGGCACCACCTTCCCGATGGCGATGGACCGCTCCGGCCACCGCATTGCCGGCCCGGCAATCTCCTATGGCGCGCGGCTGTTTGACGAAGATGGCGTGCCATTCCTTGTCGATGAAGGCTTTACCGCCTTTGTGCAGCAATTCGTGGATTGGCACGAAGACGGCACCATGGCGCGCGATGTCTGGGCCGGGCAGGGCGGCACCACCTACCGCGATGCGGCGCAGGAGTTCATCAATGGCGAACTGGTCTATTACTATTCCGGCAGTTGGCAGACCGGGCGCTTTGACGACCAGATCGGCGATTTCTTCGACTGGCGGGTGGTGGGCTCGCCCTGCGGCGATGGCGGCTGCACCGGCATGCCCGGCGGGGCCGGCGTGGTCGGGTTTGCGAATACCGAAAACCCGGAAATCGTGGCCGCCCTGATCGACTATCTGGCGCAGGAGGAAAACTACGCCGAGCTGACCGCGCGCACCCGCAACATCCCGGCCCATACCGCCGTTGCGGCATCGGGCGTCGAGTATCAGGGCGCATCTGACGCGGCAGCGGCAGCCCTGAACGCCTGGGGAGCGCAGGTCGCCACGATCTCGCCGGTGGCGTTCGAGTATCAGGGCTATCGCAACAACCGGGCCATGTTCGGCATCACCGTGCAGCGTGTGACCCAGGCGATCGTCGGCGAACTGACCGTGGCCGAGGCCATGGAACGCGCCCGGAGCGATCTGGCCGAAGTGCTGGCCGAAACCCAGTAACGCGAACAAAACCGGCGCGGCCCCCTGATCCAGGGGGGCCGTGCCACCCTCCAAGCGGAAGGCCCCGGCCAGATGTATGCCATACTTGTGCCCCTCATGCGGATCGTCGAGATCCCGTTCACCTTCGCGCAGCGCCGGTTGGGCATTTCCCGGCTGGCCTGGCTGTTTCTGGCCCCCAATCTTATCTTGTTCGGGATTTTTGCCTTCCTTCCGATCATTCTCAATTTCTTCTACGCGCTGACCGGTGGCGATCAGGTCATGCTGGATGCAAGGCCCTATGTCGGGGCGGCAAATTTCGCCACCCTGGCCGAATGCGAGAATTATTTCGAACCCAATAGCTGCACCAGGGATTTCTTTTGGCGCGCGGTCTGGAACACGGCCTGGTTCGTGACCTTGCAGGTCGGCATCATGATTGGCTTTGCCCTGATAACCGCGCTGATCCTGAACCGCGACATCCGCGCCCGCGGATTTTTCCGCAGCGTGTTCTTCTTTCCCGTGCTGCTGTCGCCGGTGGTTGTTGCGCTGATCTGGAAATGGATCCTGCAACGCAACGGCGTGCTGAATGCCGGTCTCGAAGCGATGGGGTTCGAAAGCTTCAACTGGCTGCTGGACAGGCAATGGGCCTTTGGCTGGACGGTGTTTTTGTCGGTCTGGGCGCATATGGGGTTCTACACGCTGATCCTGCTGGCCGGGCTTCAGGCCATCCCGCGCGATGTCTATGAGGCGGCGTTGATGGACCGCGCCCGCCCCTGGCGCACTTTCCGGCGCATCACCATGCCGCTGCTGGCCCCGACCATGCTGGTGGTGCTGGTGCTGGCGCTGATCAAAAGCGTGCAGACCTTTGATGAGGTTTTTGCCTTTACCGGCGGCGGGCCGGGATCGGCGACCACCTTCATCATCCAGTATATCTATCAGACCGGTTTCGCCGGGGCCCCGCGCCTCTTTGGCCTGGCCGCTGCCGCCTCGATTATTCTGGCACTGGTTCTGGTGGTTCTGACCGGCTTGCAGCTTTGGGCCAACCGGAGAAAAATCGATGGCTAGGGTATGGCAATTCATCACCCGCACCCGCGGCGGCGGCCGGATGGACTGGACCGATTGGGTCACTTACGGCTACCTGTTTCTGGGCGTGCTGCTGATGTTTGGCCCGGTGGTCTGGCTGGTTCTGTCCAGCTTCAAGACCGAGGCCGACCTGCAACGCTTTCCGCCCCGGTTCCTGCCCTATGCGCAGGATATGGTCGAGGTGCCGGGCTATGAGGAACCGCTGGCGCTGTTTGCCATGACCGGCGGCGAGTATGAGGGCCAGACCCTGGCACTGATCCGCAGGGTCGGGCTGGTGGCGCAGATGGTGGACCCCGAAAACCCCGATCAACGCCTGCGCGTCGATGTTGGCAATTGGCAGCCGGTCGAACGGTTCTCATTGGCCACCGAAAACTACACCGGCCTGTTCGAACGGTTCAACTTCCTGCGCTTCCTGTGGAATTCCACCTTCATCACGGTGGTGGCCACGGCGATCATGCTGCTGGTCAATTCGATGGCCGCCTTTGCCCTGTCGAAATACAAGTTCAAAGGCCGCACGCTGGTGCTGATGCTGGTGATCGGCACGTTGATGATTCCGCAGACCGTGGTTCTGGTGCCGCTGTTTCTGATCACCCGTGAACTGGGCATGCTCAACAGCCTGTGGGGCGTGATCATACCCGGCGCCGCCACGCCCACGGGGGTGTTTTTGCTGCGGCAATATATGGTCACGATCCCGGATGAGATCCTGGATGCCGCGCGGATGGACAAGGCCAGCGAATGGAAGATCTACTGGCGCATCATCCTGCCACTGTCGGCCCCCGCCATTGCGGTGCTGGCGATCCTTGCGGTGATGTGGCGCTGGAATGATTTCCTGTGGCCGCTGATCGTCCTCAGCGAGACCGAGAACTTTACCCTGCAACTGGCGCTGAATTCCTTTCAGGGGGAAATGCGGACCGAATGGAGCAGCCTTCTGGCCATGACAGTCCTGACCCTGTTGCCGATCGCGCTGGTGTTCATGTTCCTGCAAAAATACATTACCACCGGTATCGCCTCGACGGGCGGAAAATGACCCGGCGGCCACGAAAATGAAAGGTCTGACATGGCCAGTGTCGAGCTGAGAGACGTGCGCAAATCCTATGGCGTGGCAGATGTCATCAAGGGCATCGACCTGCATGTCGCACATGGTGAGTTCTGCGTGTTCGTCGGCCCTTCGGGCTGCGGGAAATCCACGCTTTTGCGGATGATCTCGGGGCTGGAGGATATTTCCGGCGGCGATGTGGTGATCGGCGGCGATATCGTCAATACCATCCCCGCCGCCGATCGCGGCCTGGCGATGGTGTTCCAGTCCTACGCGCTTTATCCGCATATGACGGTGCGCCAGAACCTGAGCTTCGGGTTGGAAAACATCAACACGCCCAAACCCGAGATCGAGGCC
Organism: Alterinioella sp.; assembly: GCF_058343375.1. Lineage (NCBI taxonomy): Bacteria > Pseudomonadati > Pseudomonadota > Alphaproteobacteria > Rhodobacterales > Paracoccaceae > Alterinioella > Alterinioella sp. Next base: position 100,371 of record NZ_JBTUJH010000021.1, on the reverse strand, counting down.
AAGCTGGCCGCCGTCGCGGGCATGTTGCAAATCGACATGCTGCTGGATCGACGGCCCAAGGATCTGTCGGGCGGTCAGCGCCAGCGGGTCGCCATCGGCCGGGCCGTGGTGCGCGAACCAAAGGTGTTCCTGTTCGATGAACCGCTGTCGAATCTCGATGCCGAATTGCGGGTTGATATGCGCGGCGAGATTGCCGCCCTGCACCGACGCCTTGGCAACACGATGATCTATGTCACCCATGATCAGGTCGAAGCGATGACCCTGGCCGACAAGATCGCGGTGCTGCGGATGGGTGAGCTTGAACAATTCGGCGTGCCGCTGGATCTCTATAACCGGCCCGAAAACCTGTTCGTCGCGGGGTTTATCGGCTCGCCAAAGATGAACTTCATTGCCGGGCAGGTCTCGGGTGATGGCCAGACGCTGGCGCTGGCGACCGGCGAAACCATGGCGCTGCCACAGACCGGGTTCGGCTACGGCCCGGGCCAGGCGATCACGCTTGGCGTGCGACCGGTTGATTTGCAACCGGTGGCGGGCGGGGCGCTCAGGATGCAGGTGCGCAGCGTCGAACAGCTGGGCGGCGAATCCTACATCTATGGCAGCCTGTCGGACGGCACGTCGATCACGCTGCACAGCCCCGGACAGACCGCCGTGAGCATGGCGGAAACGATTGATATCGGGCCGGTGAATCAACAATTGCACCTCTTTGATACCGAAAGCGGGCGCAGCTTGCGGGCGGATTGATCCCGGCGCGGAGGGGGTTTGATGAAACAGACATGGCGATGGTTCGGACCGGCCGATGAAATCACGATCCCCGAGATCGTTCAGACCGGGGCGCAGGGCATCGTTTCCGCGCTGCATCACATCCCCACCGGTGCGGCGTGGCCGGTCACCGAGATCGAGACCCGGCAGCGCCAGATATCGGATCACGGCCAAAGCGGGCTGACCTGGGATGTGGTCGAAAGCCTGCCGGTATCCGAGGCGATCAAGACCCGGACCGGAGATTTCCGGGCCCATCTCGATGCCTATCGCGACAGCCTGCGCAATCTGGCCCAATGCGGCATTCACACCATCTGCTACAATTTCATGCCGGTGCTGGACTGGACCCGCACCGATCTGGCCCTGCGCCAGCCCAATGGCGGCACCGCGATGCGGTTCGATCTGGTCGATTTCACGGTGTTCGACTGTTTCCTGCTGGCCCGCAACGGTGCGATGCAGGATTATTCCGAACCGCTGCTGGATCAGGCCCGAATCCGGTTTGCCGGGATGTCGGATCAGGCGCAGGCGGCGCTGCTGCGCAATATCGTGGCCGGTCTGCCGGGGTCCAGTGAACGCTGGACGCTTGCGGATATGCGCGCCCAACTGGCCCGATATGATGGCATCGGCACGGATCGGCTGCGCGCCCATCTGATCGATTTCCTGAGCGAGATCGTGCCCACCGCCGAAGCCCTCGGCATCCGCCTGTGCTGCCATCCCGATGATCCGCCTTTCCGGCTTCTGGGCCTGCCGCGCGTGATGTCCTCGCTGGCGGATTACACCCGTGTTCTGGCGGCGGTCGACAGCCCGGCCAATGGCGTGACGATCTGCACCGGCTCGCTTGGCGTGGCGGCCGATTTCGACCCGGTGGAATTTATTGAGGCTCTGGGTCCGCGCATCCATTTCGCGCATCTGCGCAATACCCGGCGCGATGGGCAGGGCGGCGGGCAGGGCGGCGGGCAGGGCGATGGCCGCCAATGCTCATTCGATGAATCCGAGCATCTCGACGGCGACACCGATCTTGTCGCCACCATCGGCGCCTTGATGGCCGAGGAGGCGCGCCGCCGCGCGCAGGCGCGCCCCGACTGGCAGATCCCGATGCGCCCCGATCACGGCCATGCGCTGCTGGCCGATCTCGACCGCCCGATGATGCCGGGCTATCCCCTGGTCGGGCGCCTGCGCGGCCTGGCCGAGCTGCGCGGCGTCATGGCCGCAATGGAACCGGGCCAGAGGCCCGCCCCCCCGCTGCCGGCAGGGGGGGGCGTCGACCCCCGAGAGGGATGAAGCCGATGGTTTCCTGCCGCCCCGGTCGCCGTCGCTGTCAGCGCTTCGTCTTCGACAACCTTCCAGGCCAGCCCGATTTCCCCCAGCTCGCCGGCCGGGTTCGGGTCTTTTTACGGCAAAAGGCCACCGCAATGCGGGCCGATTATCCCACCCAAGGCATGGGCCAGATTTCAGCGCCGCCCGAAGATCGACCTTTTCCGCTTGGGAGAGCCTTCAAAAGAACAGCCATGCGATTCAAAAAACGCCCGCACTTCAGGCGTCAACATGCCACGGCCGCTGGCATATTGCGGCAGATCGAAACCGCCGCCGTAATTCAGCTCCACGATCACCGGGCCATCTTCGGTGATGGCAATATCGGTCGACTGATAGCGGATCGGCGCAAAGATCTGCGCGGCGCGCGCGTTGATGTCCAGCAGCCTGTCCCAATGCGGCAGTTTCAGACCCATCAGGCCGGGCCGGTCGGGGTGGTCAGGGTGATATGTCACTTCATATTTACTGCGTTCGGCGACGGTGCGAATCTCGCCCGTTTCCACATCAATGTCGCAGGCAAGATTGCCCTCGCGCCAGAACGCATCGGCAATATTGGCCCCCTGCGGCAGCTTGATGATCGCCTGCGGGCAAAAGACACCATCATCGCGCACCAGATTGATCATGCGCACAGTGGCCAGGGCCGGGGCGTAACGCCCGATATCGGGGTGATTGACCAGCGTTCTTTGCAGCACATAGCTGTTCTCTCCGACAAAATCGGACAGGAACGCCTCATAGCTCATCGGGTCATGGCCGGTGCAGGTGATATGCGTGCCATCCGCCGCTTCAATGCGAAACACCCCAAAGCTCACCATGCCGCCGGTGATCTTGCCGAACAGACCGCTATCAAGATTGTCCAGAACAAGATCGCGCAATTGCTCTGCGGTGCTGATCCTGGAAATCCCCGGATAGATCCGCGGCGACCGGTCGATCACCGCAAGGATCGGCGGCACCGGAATGCCCCCGGCCGTCAGCAGCATCGTCGCCAGCGCCTTGTCCTCGGCGGCACCGCTCCAGCTCTGATCATTGCATTTATGGGTGAAATCCCAATGCAGATCATTCGAGATATAGGCGGCGCGGTCCGCATCGCTGAACGCGTCCGGTCGGAACAGCCCGTTTCGGACATATTCGACCATGTTGAGACGGCTGCTGGATTTGGAAATCTGGTCAAATTCGCGCTGGATCTTCAACACCGAGCGACCGCTTTCGCGCGCCGCGTAAACCAGAAGGTCCTGGTGCCCATTGTCACGGGCCGAGAGATAGCCATTCTTGTCGAGATCGGCGGCGGTAAGGGGAATTTGAGCGTTCACTTCTGGTCCAATCCCTGTCTTTCGGAAGAGATGTTCATAATTGGACCGGATTCTGCCAAGGGATCTTGTTCAAAATGGGGCAGAAACAGGGCAGCGCGCCCCCAGGCGGGCCGCCGTTCTGCGCAAATCGGCGATCAGTTTCGGCACCCCGATCAACCAGCACCGAACCATGCTCGGGTTCAATCCTGCGCATGGCCTGACCCGGAGATGCGCAGAACCGCCACCTTGCGGGCTTGCCGAACATGTTGTTTCCAAGGCGAAATTCTGTCGGAAAGGTTGAGAAGAATGGTGCCGCTGATAGGACTCGAACCTACGACCCCATCATTACGAATGACGTGCTCTACCAGCTGAGCTACAGCGGCATCCTTCTCATGTTGCGCGGCCCTGACATGGCCCCACTGGTTCCTGCGCGCCCTCTCTAACTCACTGGCGTCGAAGGTCAATCACGTATCGACCCGCAGCTTGCGACTGCGTTGCCCTGCCACCAGGGCCATATCGGCACCCGGGCGCGCTATCCAAGCATGTCTCGCAATAGCTCAGACAGGGTGCATCGCCGGGCGCGTTGAAATCCTGGATTTCAGGCAGCGTCAGGTGATTCAGGTTTTTCCGAAAGCGCTATTAGCAAGCCTGCCCGCGCTTTGGTAGCCCTAATTCGCGGCTGATGCGACCGGGCGATCATCGTCGGTCTTGGCCTCGACCCTGTCAGATGCGGTGCCTTCCACGACAATCCCGGCGTTCCCTTCGACGGTCGCAGCCCCGGTCGCGGTCCCGGCCCCGGTCTCGGTTTCGGGCGCAGGCTCGGCCGCCTCGGTCTCTTCCGCCTCAGGCTCGGTGCCGCGATCCTCCAGCGCGCCCACGATCAGCGGCAGCATCGGCGCGGTGGCGGCCAGGGCGGCGGCGCTTTGCGGGGCCTCGCTCCAGCCCAGCGTGTCAAAGCGCGCGCAGTTTTCGCAGACCGGCTGCCAATCGGCATGGATATGGCCACAGGCCTCGCAGGTCCATTGCGGCCCGCGCGATGCGGTAACGGCCTTGGCCAGCCAGGCCCGCACCAGATGATCGCCGCCCCCTTCACCGCGCTCGATCGCGGCCATGATGGTCAGCGAGCGCGCGGTCGGCGCGGTTTCGGCCAGATCGCCAAGCGCGCGGCGCGCGGCACCATAATCCTCACCCGCGATATGCAGCTCGGCCTCCAGCAGCTTCACCTCCGGATCATTGGGATGTCTGGCAAACAGCACCCGGAACCGTTTCAGCCGCTCGGCCGGCGTCTCATCGGGCACGATCTCGGCAAAGGCGGCGGCCAGATCAGGGTGCGGCGCACTGTCCCAGGCCTTGCGGATCACCTTGGTGGCGATACGCGGCTTGCCTTCCTCGATCGCCATGCGCGCGGCCATCACCGCGGCGGGCACCAGCGCGGGCGACAGCCGGTTGGCATCGGCCGCATCGCGGCGCGCGGCGTCGATCTGGCCCTCGGCCAGCGCATCGCGGGCATGGGCCAGCGCCAGAACCGCCTCGCGGCGGCGATGCACATCGCGCGGCAGGGCACCCGATTTCAGCTTGGCCGCCAGCGTGGCACGCGCGCCTGACCAATCCTCGGCCCCGGCCTGCAGGCGCAACAGCGTGTCCTGCACCTCGATATGCTGCGGGCGCAGAAGAAACGCCTTTTCGGCCAGTTTCAGCGCGGTCTCGGTCTCGCCGGCCTCCAGCTTTTGCCGCATCAGCCCGCGAATGCCGACAAACCGGGTGGCCTCCTGGCTCACCAGCGCCTTGTAGGTCTGGGTCGCCCTGGCGGTGTCGCCGGCCATTTCGGCGGCCTGCGCGACCAGCAGATTGGTCAGTTCCGGGCGGCGCAGATAGCCCTCGGCGCGTTCGGCCTTGCGGATCGCCAGCCGCCCCTCGCCCGAGGCCAGCGCCAACATGCTATCGGCCAGCGCCTGGTATCCCTTGCGTTCGCTGCGGCGGTTGAAATAGCGCGACAGCGCGGTTTCATCGCCGTTGAAAAAATGCAGGACCGCCACCAGCAGCGCCGCCACGCGCAGCACGAGATAGACCGCCAGCAACAGCAGCAGCGCCGCAATCGAGGCCGAAAGCGGGGTCAGCGCAAATTCGCGCCCGGCCACGCTCAGCAGCACCATCTGGTCGGTTTCCATCAGGAAGGTGACCCCGAAGGTCAGCGCCACCACCAGCACCACGAATATGATGATCTTCAGAACCGACCAGAGCATCATCGGCCTATCCCCCCTGGCTCAAGGCATCGAGCGCTGCACCAAATTCGGCCATCGCGTCACTGGCGGCAACCCGGGCCGAGGCCGCCTCCACCCAGGGTGCCAGAACCTCCTGCGCCGGGCCGGGCAGGGTGGCAATCTCGGCCAATGCGGCCGCCACATCGCCGCTTTGCAGGGCGGCCTCGGCCCGCGACAGGATGGCATCGGGGCTGTCGCCTTCCTGCGGTTCCAGCGACCGGCCCCCGACCTGGCTTTGCAAAAACGCCGTGAGCCGGTTCATCGTGCCTTCGCCGGCCGTTTCGCGGATCGCAACGGGCAGCGCGGCGCGGGCGGCGGTGGGAAAAGCCGATTGCAGATCAGCCAGCGTCGGCACGCCGGTTTGCGCGCTCGCCTGCAACGCCTCGGGCACCGCAATGCCTGCGCCTGCCGCGACATCACCCAGCGCCCCGGCAAAGGGCGCGCCGGTGGCCAGGGCAATCTGCAACTGGCCAAGGGCGGCCTGCGCCGTGACCGCGCCGACCCGCGCCTGGGCGCGCGCTTCAGCAGCGGCAATGCGCGCTTCGGCACCGGCGGCAATCTCTTGCAACTGCGCGCTCAACGCGGCATTCGCTTCCTGCTGCGCGGCAAGGCTGGCGGTCTGCTCCTGCAACGCGGCCTGCAATTGCGCCACGGCGGCGGCGATGGCGGCGGAATTATCCCCCCCCTCGCCACTGCCCGCAGGCAGGGTCTCCAGATAGGCCACGCGGTCGGTCACCCCTTGCAGGCTTTGCTCATTGGCCGCGATCCGGGCGTCAAGCGCATCGATCCGGGCCGTAAGCGGCGTCAGGTCCACAGGGTCCGGGGCGCCGGGCAGGGCGGCAATCCGCGCCTCAACGGCATCCGTGCGCCCGGTCAATTCGGTCAGGGCAGCGGTCTGGTTTTCCAGCTGCTCAGAGATGCCTGCCAGCGGCGTTTCGATATCGACGCTCCGGCCCGGCAGATAGCCCAGATAGGCCGCGCCATAGCCCAGACCGGCGGCAATCACGCCGCCCAGCAGCAGCGCAAGCAAACCGGGGCCACGGCGCGCCGCAACCGCTTGCGGCTCGGGCGCTGCGGTGGCGGAGGGGTCCGGGTCCACAATCTCGGCGTCATCTGCAATCTCGGCATCGTCCAAGCGGGCGTCTTCGGGGGTCGCGCCGGTCTCCTCGGTTGCAATTTCGTCACCTGCTGGCTTTGTCGTGTTGTCGGCCACCCCTGAACTCCTTGTCCCCGATATTCGGGCGCGCCACAGCGGCATATGAGCCGCAGCCCCGAGTCAGCGCTCAAACTGGCATGGCGGGCCGGGCAGGGCTAGGGGCAAAGTTGTCTCGCCATGGCAATCAGCATGGCAGCGCCGGTCGGCGCGTCGCTGATCGTGGCGCGGTCGCGCATCGCCTCGGGCAGGGCCAAAACCGTGGCTTTGCTGATGCAGGGCAGGGTGGTGTTGCGGGGCGCGGGCGCGGCCTCGGCCAGCAATCTGGCGCTGCGTGGCGAAAAAAGCGGCGCTATGACGCGGCGCGGGCCGGCCAATGCCGCGCGCGCCTCCGGCAGCAGCGGCAAGGCGCGCTGGTCATAGACGACATGGCCGCGCACCCGCAGCCCGGCAGCCGCCAACCGGCCCGCCAGATCATCGCGCTGATGGGCCCCGTGCAGATGCACCAGCGCCCCGGCGGGGCGCGCTTTCAGGATCAGCGCCGCCAGATCATCGACCGTGCCATCAGCCGAGATCGCCACCATCCCGGCCTGCCGCGCCGCCTCAGCCGTGCGCTCGCCGACGCAGAATGCCCGGCGCCCCGGCGCGGCCCCGGCCCCGGCCCGCAAAAACCCGACCACGCCGTTTTGCGAGGTGAAGATCAGCGCAACATCCTCGGGCATCGCAGGCGGCGGCGCGGTCCAGACAATCTGCTGCAACGGGGCCTCCATCACCTCGGCCCTATCGCCGAATTCGGCCCGGCACAGCGCCGCGTATCGCGCGGCTTGCGCGCGGGGCCGGGTCAGCAGGATCAGGGGCGTGGCATTGTCAGACATCGGGCCGAGTGTTACCTGCGGGGCACCCGAACTGCAATGAAAGCGCCCATGTCCGACCGCGTCACCATCCTTGGCATCGAAAGCAGTTGCGACGACACGGCGGCGGCGATCCTGCGGGCCGATGGCGATGAGACCCGGCTCTTATCCTCGGTGATCAGCAGCCAGACCGACCTGCATGCCGCATTCGGCGGTGTGGTGCCTGAAATTGCCGCCCGGGCGCATGTCGAAAAGCTCGATCTGATGGTCGAGGCGGCGCTGGATCAGGCAGAGGTTGCGCTGGCCGATATCGACGCCATCGCGGTCACCGCCGGGCCCGGCCTGATCGGCGGGGTTCTGTCGGGCGTGATGTGCGCCAAGGGGCTGGCGATGGGGCTGGGCAAGCCGCTGATCGGAATCAACCATCTGGCCGGTCACGCATTGACCCCGCGCCTGACCGACGCGCAGGCCTTCCCCTATCTGATGCTGCTGGTCTCGGGCGGCCATTGCCAGTTTCTGCGCGTCGACAGCGCCCAAACCTTCACCCGTCTGGGCGGCACCATCGACGATGCCCCCGGTGAGGCGTTTGACAAGGTCGCGCGCCTGTTGGGGCTGGCGCAACCCGGCGGCCCGGCGGTCGAACGCGCCGCGCTGGCGGGCAATGCCACCCGGTTCAAACTGCCGCGCCCGCTGCTGGACCGGCCCGGTTGCGACATGTCCTTTTCCGGCCTCAAAACCGCCGTGCTGCGCCTGCGCGACGCGCTGGTCGCCGAACAGGGCGGCCTGCACGCGCGCGACATCGCCGATATCTGCGCCGGGTTTCAGGCCGCGATGCGCGATGTGCTGGTCGAAAAATCACGCCGCGCGCTGGCCGGGCAAACGGGGCAGGCGGGGCTTACCGGCTTTGCCGTGGCCGGGGGCGTGGCCGCCAACCAGAGCCTGCGCGCCGGTCTGCAGGATGTTGCCACAGATCACGGCCTGCCCTTCATCGCGCCGCCTTTGGCGCTGTGCACCGATAATGCCGCGATGATCGCCTGGGCCGGGCTGGAGGCGCATCGCGCCGGCCACCATGATGGCATGGAGCTGATGGCGCGCCCGCGCTGGCCGCTGGATCAGACCAGCCCACCGATGTTGGGATCGGGCAGGAAAGGAGCCAAGGCATGAACCGGATCGACATCGCCGGTGCCGGCGCTTTCGGCACCGCCCTGGCGATTGCCCTGGCGCGCGGCGGGGCGCAGGTCCGCCTCTGGGCGCGGGCCGGGGCCAGCCAGATGCAAACCGCGCGTGAAAACGTCAAACGCCTGCCCGGGCACGCCTTTCCCGACGGGCTGCTTGTCACGGGTTCCCTGTCCGATCTGACCTCCGATATTCTGCTGCTGGCGATTCCGACCCAGAAACTGGCTGATTTCCTCGGCCTCATGGGGCCGCGCAGCGGCACCATCCTGTCCTGCGCCAAAGGCATCCACAAACCCACCGGCCTGGCCCCCTCGGCGCTGATCCGGACCTATGCGCCCGCGGCCAGCATCGGGGCGCTGACCGGCCCGTCCTTTGCCGCCGATATTGCCGCTGGCCTGCCCACGGCGCTGACCCTGGCCTGCGCCGATGATGCCCTCGGGGCCGCGTTGCAGGACCGTCTTTCCACCCCCATGCTGCGGCTCTATCGCAGCACCGATCTGGTGGGCGCGGAACTGGGCGGGGCGCTGAAAAATGTCATCGCCATTGCCGCCGGAGCGGTGATCGGTGCCGGGCTTGGCGAAAGCGCGCGCGCCGCCCTGATGGCGCGCGGCTTTGCCGAAATGGCCCGGGTCGCGGCGCAAAAAGGGGCCCGCGAGGACACGCTGTCGGGGCTGTCGGGCTTTGGCGATCTGGTGCTGACCTGCACCTCCGACAAATCCCGCAATTACCGCTATGGCCTGGCGCTGGGGCGCGGCATCCAGCCCGACCCGGAGATGACCGTCGAAGGCGTCGCCACCGCGCAGGAGCTATCGGCCCACCCTGAACTGGACACCCCCATCGCCGATGCCGTCGCGGCCCTGTCGCGCGGCGAAATCACCGTCCATGATGTCATGGCCGCCCTTCTCAACCGCCCCCTGAAACCGGAGTAAACCGCCATGCGCTATGCCCTGATCTGCACCGACAAACCCGGCCATCTCAGCGTCCGGCAAGCCAACCGCGCCGCCCATGTCGCCTATCTGAAGCAAACCGCTGTCGAAATGGCCGGGCCTTTTCTGGATAAATCCGGCGACATGTGCGGATCACTGGTGGTGATCGAGGCCGACACCCGCGAGGCCGCCGAAGCCTGGGCCGCAAATGACCCCTATGCCAAGGCCGGGCTGTTCTCGGATCTGCGGATCGAGGCCTGGAACAAGGTGATCTGAGATGGCGTATTGGCTGTTCAAATCCGAACCCTCGACCTGGTCCTGGGAGGATCAGGTCGCGCGCGGCGATGCCGGCGAGCAATGGGATGGGGTGCGCAATTATCAGGCCCGCAATTTCATGCGCCAGATGGCTCTGGGCGATCTGGGCTTTTTCTACCATTCGCAAAAGCAAAAAGCGGTGGTCGGCGTGGTCGAGGTGATTGCCCTGGCCCATCCCGACAGCACCAGCGAGGATGACCGCTGGGACTGCGTCGATATCAAGGCGGTCAAGCCCTTGAAAACGCCGGTTGATCTGGCAACGATCAAGGCCCATCCGCGGCTTGGCGATATGGTTCTGGTGAAAAACGCGCGCCTCTCGGTGCAGCCGGTCACGGCCCCCGAATGGCAGGTGATCTGCGATCTGGGCGGCATTTCAGCCTGACGCCAGTTTGCGCCTTATCGCGGCCACAGCCATTGCGGGCGCGCAGGCGGCGGCCAGACGCAACAGGTGGCAAAAAAAGAAGGCGATTGTATACTTGACAAACCCACGCTTGAAAGTTGAATACCCAGCCTGACAGGCCGGTAACTCATTTCTTGGCAGGCTCGGCTTTTTCGTCGGGCTTAGCCTTTGCGATCCGCTTTAGCTTCTCATCAAACCACGCTTCGTCGTCGTCAGTTTCGAGTTCGCGCGCAGCTTCGTGGAATTTGTCGAGTTGGGTTTTGTCATTGCACATATCGCTGCACCTTTTGGATAACCTCAACTTTACCCCCCGACCACACCGCTTGCGTGAGATCAGAATTGACCGCAATCTCGCGGCTTTGCTGCGTAATAGCCACCTTGTCCAAACTCTCGTAAATCAGGAACGGCACGATGTTGGCGACGTCATGTTTTTGAACCTCCATCGAAAACAGAACTGCGCGCAACACGCTTACATCGTTAGTTGCTGGGAAAATGGCGGCGATCTTCCCGCTTGGCGCACGCACTACAATATCAACGGTATAGTGAGGCAGCGACGGAATAAGAGCTTCTGAGACTGACACATGATCTTCGTTAAAGGTGTCTTCCAGCGCACTTATTAAATCTTCGCGGAACGTGCTTTTTACAACTTCTCGGTTCAAGAATAGCAAATCTTGAACGCGGGTTAGAAATGTCAGGAACGGAAGGGCTAGCTTTGCTATTTCCCCCTTCGGAACCCAATCGGTGCAGAACAAGCCGTCATCATCCGACAAAACGACGCCATGTTCCGTAAGTAGTCCAGACAGTATTTCCATTCGATTTTCAGACGAGAAGTCAACGCCCTGGCCTTCTAGATCAAAAAGCAGACTTCCGCTGTCTTCGAGTCTGGCACGCTCCCCCTCGACCCTCGCATAGAAGCTAAGAGTGTCGCCGGAAAACCATGTTACAGGCGTGGATATGGCGTAGCCGACGGGCACTGGCCTTACGATAAGCCCGTCACAAAAGGCGGAGCAAATTTCATTCTGCAATTTCACAGGAAGCCACCTCCTTGTGCGAATCGAAAGCGCGCTGCCGCAACGGTCAGCGCGCTTTCTTCGGTTATATCAAACGGCACGGTGCACTCGTTTTTAGAGAATGTCGGCCATGCGGACATCATATTCTTGTCTCTTAGGACGCCCGGAAACGTTTCATGAACATTACCACGAATAAGGTGGCAATGCCAGTTCCAATGATCCGTGTGCAGTTCATGGAAGCATAAGACTTTAAGCGTTTTTTCTGACCTCATCGCCAAAGTGGCCCGGTAAGATTCCTTCTCTTCGCTGAGCGCGACCAAGACTACAAACTGTTCTTCCAAGGCCTTAAAAGTCACTATGCGCCACTTCCAACCACGCCCCAGCGATAGCTTGCTTCTCGTGAGCGGGAACTTGGCCTTTGGGATAGGCCCGGCCTCCCAATCACCGGTTTTCACATCTTGCTTGTCCGCACGAATAATTTCGGAAACTGAAAGAGGAACCGCGACCACCATCACACAGCCCCTATTTCCGTAACAGCCCGCCGATAGGTGAGGCGTTTTCCGACCACAAAGCGCAGAGCAATTTCCCCGCGATCAACAATTTCGACGCCGTTGGCGACCCGATTATTGTAACGGAACTCGAAATCGGCGGCGTAGCGGTGTAGGTGCTGCTTGCCACAGTGCTGATACACGCCCTTCATGCCGCGCATGAAGATGCTGAAATAGCCCTCTGCGCTGTTCGTGTGGATGTCGCCGCGCACATACTCGCGTTTGCTATGCGTCGTGAAATCGTGCGCGGCAAACTCGGAACCAAGTTTGCCATTTTGCTTGGCTTCATCGGTGTAAACCGTCGCTTCCTTGGCGATGTTCGCGCGTAGAACCGGCAGCAGGGTCGCGGCTTTGACGTTATCGACCACAAATGATTTGGATTTGCCGCTGTTGCGGTCGACCAGCGTCAGCATGGCGCTCTTGTGAGCATAACCACGCGCGCCTTCGGCTTTCTTGTGCTTGTGACCGATAAAGGTTTCGTCCACTTCGACCGTGCCGCCGCCAGCGCCGAAATCCATATTGCTATCGGAGCGCATGGCTTCGCGAATGCGGTGGGTCAGGAACCATGCACTCTTATATGTCACTTCTAGAACGCGGTGCATTTGGTGGCTGCTGATGCCTTTCTTGCTGGACACCATCAGGTGGATGGCCTGTAGCCACTTGTGCATGGGAATGTGACTTTCCTCGAATATGGTGCCCTTGCGGACGGTGAACTGCTTGCGGCACTCACGGCACTTCCACAGGCCGTAGCGTTCCTTGCCTTCCGGGTTCTTCGAACTCGGCTTCGTGCGGACGCCTTCAAGGCGATATGCACGATCTACAACGCCACAATGCGGGCACACCGTTCCATCTGCCCAGATGATGCTTTCAACATGTGCAAAAGCTGCGGCTTCGTCGTGCATGTATGGTTTAGACAGAACAGACATGGCGCTTCCCTCAACTCAATAAATAGTGGATAGGAATCCGCCTTGGGTTTGTCAAGTATATAATCTCCAAAAAAGAAGGAGGGCTCCGACCCCCCGGAACCCTCCAACACCCACGCGCTACCTCGCTCCGCACGTGTTCTATGAGGGTCCACCATACTGGCCGGACAAGACCTACCTTAGCGGCGGGCGGTCAGGCATCGCAATCGAAATGCCGTTAGGGTTTTAGGCAAACCTGCGGCACCGCCCCGCAAAGCGCAAAAAAGGGCCCGTGTGAAATGACGGGCCCTTGTCGGATCTGCGTCCGGCGCGTGTCAGCCGTAGACGCTTTCCTTGCCGAAATGCTTGGTCAGCATGTAATATACCACGGCGCGATATTTGTTGCGCTCGGATTTGCCATAGGTGTCGATCACCGACGCAATCGCCTCATCCAGCTCCGGCCCATCGGCCAGGCCCAGTTTCTTGATCAGAAAATTGTTCTTCACGGTCTCAAGCTCGGATTGTTGCGTGCCGGCCACGGTTGCGGCATCGGCATTGTAAATCGCCGGACCACAGCCGATCGTCACCTTGGTCAAAAGATCCATATCGGGGGTCATCCCGCATTTGTTTCGCAAATCATCTGCATAGATAGCGATCAAATCATCGCGTTTGCCCATCTTCCGTCTCCCTGTTTGTTATCGGCCTGAATTGGTGCCTATTGTCCCGCCCGTATAAAACGCACGCGGATGCGGTCTGACAACGGAAAAATGGGTATTTTCTGCTTTCCGCAAAAGAACGCGACCTGTTTATTGTCGGAAACGGCGTGGACGCATGGCCGCAAGCGGCGACATGGGCGCTGCGCGACGGGGCCGATATCGACCGGATCACCGGCGCGCTCCTGCATGATATCGGCGATGGCCTGGCCCCGCAGAACCATGACCGGTTTTCGACCGAGGTGATCCGGCCTTTCCTGCGTTGGGATGTAACTTGGGTGGTGGAACATCACGGCATTTTCCAGATGCTCTATTACGGCCACCATTACGGATGGGACCGCAACGCGCGTGATCAATTCAAGGATCACCCCTGTTTTTCAAGCTGTTCCGAGTTTTGCGAAGGTTGGGATCAATCCAGTTTCGACCCCGATTGCGCCCATGCACCGCTGGAACATTTCGCGCCCGTGCCGGCCGAGGGTTTCGCCCGCAAGGCCTATGATCCCGATGTCATCCGCGAGGGTCATGTCTCACCGCTGACCGCCTCCCGGCAGGGCGGGGTTTCCCCCGCCGTCCCCCTCAGATAACGGCCTCAATCAGATACGGCCCCGCCCGCTCCAGCCCGTCGCGCAGCGCTGCGGCAAATTCGGCCGGTGTCGTGGCCTTCGCCCCCGCCACCCCGTGGCCCTTGGCCAGAGCCACCCAATCCAGCATCGGGTCATCGACATCGAACATCGCGGATGCATTGCGCCCGACATGATCGACGCCAAGGTTCTTCAATTCGCCCCACAAAATCTGATAGCCGCGATTGGCAAAGATGATCACGGTCACATCAAGCCGTTCGCGGGCCATGGTCCAGAGCGATTGCAGCGTATACATCGCCGATCCATCGCCGCTCAGCGCCAACACCTTGCGATCCGGGCAGGCCACCGCCGCCCCGGTTGCCGCCGGCAGGCATTGGCCGATCGCACCGCCCATCGTGGGCAGCCAATCATGGGGCCGGGCGCTGGCGGTGGCGGCAAAAATCGGCGCGCCCGAGGTGACGGCCTCATTCACCACAATCGCGTTTTCCGGCATCAGCCGCGCAATCACCGCCCCGGCGCTGGCGGGCGTCAGCGGGCCATCGGGCATCGCCGGCAGATCCAGCGCCACCGGGGCCACCGTTTCGCGCAATGCGTCCAGCCTGTCGGCCAGCTGCTCAAGGCAATAGGCGACATCCATGCTCGGGTCACACAGATCCAGTATCTGGCAATCGGGCGGTTCCGGGGTCGCGCCCTTGCCGGGATAGGCAAAGAAATTCACCGGCGGCTCTGCGCCGCAGCAAACCATATGTTTCAGCCCGGCCAGCATCTCCATATTGGCCTCGATCATGTAAAACAACTGTTCGATCGGCAATCTGCCCGCGCCGCGTTCGATCCGGGGCACGAAAAGCGGCGCGATCAGACGGCAGCCGGCGGCTTGTGCAATCTGCGCGGCCAGCATCCGGCCTTTGCCATGGAGCGCCGGACCACTGACGAAAAACGCGCTATCGGGGCGGCGCAGCATGGCGGCGGCGGCGTCCAGCCGGGCCGCGTCGGGCCGCTGCAGCGCGGGCGGCGCGGCGGCGGTCACAGGGTCTGATCCCTCCTCCCAGGCGGTATCGGCGGGCAGGATCAGCGTCGCAATCCGGCCGCCCTTGCTGCGCGCCGCCCGGATCGCGGCAGCCCCGTCGCTTGCCACATCGGCAGCGCTCTCGCTGGTTCGGGTCCAATGCGAAATGGCGCGTGAAATGCCAGCCGTATCGCCGCGCAGCGGGCTGTTGTATTTCAGATGACAGGTCGCATGTTCGCCCATCACATTGACCACGCCACTGCCCGCCTTGCGCGCATTATGCAGGTTGGCAAAGGCATTGCCAAAGCCCGGTGCCAGATGCAGCATTGTCGCCGCCGGTTTGCGCGCCATGCGAAAATACCCGTCCGCCGCGCCAGACGTGCCGCCTTCGAACAGGCACAGGATGCAGCGCATCTCGGGATGGCTGTCCAACGCGGCCACAAAATGCATCTCGGAGGTGCCGGGATTGGCGAAACAGGTATCCACCCCGCTGGCCAGCATGGTTTTCACAAGACTTTCGGCACCGTTCATCTGTCACCTCCTGTTTCGGCCAGCAGATCACGGATTGAAACCGGCGAACAGAGGCCGCCGCATCCCGGCCCGGAAAATGGAGACCGGGACCGGGCAAAAGTGACACTTGCGTCAAAAATAAGTGACACTTGCGTCACTTTTCGGCGCAAGTTCCGGCGGGACAGCTCAATACCGGTAATGTTCCGGCTTGAACGGCCCCTCTTGCGGCACCCCGATATAATCGGCCTGTTCCTTGCTCAGAACGGTCAGCTTGGCACCAACTTTGGCCAGATGCAGCCGGGCAACCTTTTCGTCCAGATGCTTGGGCAGAATATAGACATCGTTGTTGTAGTTCTCGCCCCGGGTCCACAGTTCGATCTGCGCCAGAACCTGGTTGGTGAACGAGGCCGACATCACGAAACTGGGATGCCCGGTGGCGTTACCAAGATTCAACAGGCGGCCTTCTGACAGCAAAATCAGACGGTTACCCGAAGGCATCTCGATCATGTCCACCTGGTCCTTGATATTGGTCCATTTGTGGTTCTTCAGGGAGGCGACCTGAATTTCATTGTCGAAATGGCCGATATTTCCGACGATCGCCATATCCTTCATCTCGCGCATATGCTCGATGCGGATGACGTCCTTGTTGCCGGTGGTGGTGATGAAAATATCGGCCGTGCCGACCTCATCTTCCAGCGTGGTCACCTCGAACCCGTCCATCGCGGCCTGAAGCGCGCAGATCGGGTCCACTTCGGTGATTTTCACCCGCGCCCCGGCCCCGCGCAAAGACGCCGCCGAGCCTTTTCCAACATCGCCATAGCCGCAAACCACAGCGACTTTACCGGCCATCATCGTGTCGGTGGCACGGCGGATGCCATCGACCAGAGATTCCTTGCAGCCATATTTATTGTCAAATTTCGACTTGGTGACAGAATCATTCACATTGATCGCGGGGAACGGCAAAAGCCCTTGTTTTACAAGCTCATACAGGCGATGCACGCCGGTCGTGGTTTCCTCGCTGACGCCCCGGATCAGGTCGCGCTGGCGGCTGAACCAGCCCGGGCTTGCCGCCATGCGTTTCTTGATCTGGGCAAAGATGGCCTCTTCCTCTTCCGAGGTCGCCACCTCGATCAGGTCGGTCTCGCCATTCTCGACCCGCGCGCCCAACAAGATGTAAAGCGTCGCGTCGCCGCCATCATCAAGGATCAGGTTGCAGCCATCCTCGAACAGGAAAATACGGTCCTGATAATCCCAATGCTCCGCAAGGCTCTGCCCCTTGATGGCAAAAACCGGAACGCCCGATGCCGCGATGGCCGCGGCGGCGTGATCCTGGGTGGAAAAGATGTTGCACGACGCCCACCGCACCTCTGCCCCCAGATGGGTCAGCGTCTCGATCAGAACCGCGGTCTGGATCGTCATATGCAGGCTGCCCGCAATGCGCGCGCCCTTCAGCGGCTGGCTTTCGCCATATTCTTCGCGCAGGGCCATCAGGCCGGGCATCTCGGTTTCGGCGATATCCAGCTCTTTGCGGCCATAATCTGCCAGCGAAATATCCTTGACGATATAGTCGGTCATCGGTGCCTCCTTGACGGGCATATGCGGGGTTTGCGCGCCACATAACAGGCAGGCCGGGTGTGGGCAATGGCAGGTCGAAGGCCCCAAGAAAATCGGGGCGCAGCCTGACTGGCGCGCCCCGGTTTGAAATCTGATGTGCAGGCTTATGTGCCTTTGCCGCCGCCGCCTTCCTTGCCGCCGCCGCCTTTTTCATCTTTGTTCATATTATAGCTCCTTGAATTGCTTGGTTGAACGCAGGAAGGCTAACGCGGGAAGCTGCGCTTTACCGCGATGCCCGTGGCGCGGTATCAGGCAGGAGTGTCATGCAAAGGATCAAGGATGCCCAAAGCCCCCCCACGCGCCTGGCAAAGGATGCTGTCGGGCCGCAGGCTGGACCTGCTGGATCCGACCCCGGTGGATATCGAGATCGAGGATATCGCCCATGGGTTGGCCTTTGTGGCCCGGTGGAACGGCCAGACGCATGGCGATTTTGCCTATTCGGTTGCCGAGCATTCGATTCTGGTCGAAGAAATATATTGCCGGATCGTGCCTGCCGGGCCGGTCAGGTGGCGCTTGGCGGCCCTGCTGCATGACGCCCCGGAATATGTCATCGGAGACATGATTTCGCCGGTCAAATCGGCGGTCGGGCCCGGATATGGCGCGCTGGATGATCGGCTGTCGGCGGCCATTCATCTGCGATTCGGCTTGCCCGCGATCCTGCCGAAATCGGTCAAGGCACAGATAAAACGCGCCGATAAAGTCTCGGCCTGGCTGGAGGCCGTCCAATTGGCCGGGTTTTCCGAGGCCGAGGCGAACCGGCTGTTCGGCCGCCCGCCACCTGCGCTGACGGAAGGGCTGCGCCTGCATCTGCGCCCACCGGCCGAGGTGCGCGCAGATTTTGTGGACCGACATGCGGACCTGTTGGCGCAGATGTAAGGGTGCCTTACTTCTGTTGGCTTTCATCCAGCATCGCGTGAAGACGTGCAGGGTAGCCGGGGAACAGCGGATTTACCGGAAAAAGCAGCTGGTGCCGGACCACAGCGTGGTGACGGTGCCGGCATCCTCGATCAGGCCAAAGATGCCGCCGGTCTCAAATTCACGCCCCAGACTGGTCTGCTGCAACGCCAGATCGGGCGCAGCCATGCCGACGCGGTAGCCGCCCGCAACGCTGATGCCCGGCGCGTCGACCACCCATCCGGCAAAATCGCCGTCCATGAAATTCAGCGTCAGCCCGGATTGCCAGCGCGCGGCGCGCATCGGGCCTGCGCCGCATTCGGCCAGATCCACGATGCTGGTTGGCCGCGCCCCCAGAACCCGTGACACGGTGTCGATGGTGCCGGCCTCGGCCCGGCTGAAATCAATCCGCAGATCGGTGCCCGCCGGTTGCAACCCGCCGCTATCGGGGGTCAGACCCATGGGCCTCTGGTCCGGCAGGGCGGTTGCGCAGGCCGATAAGGCCAGCACGAAAACCAAAGCGGCCCGCATGTCAGCGCGGGCTGCGTTTGGCAAGGATGCGTTGCAGGGTTCGCCGGTGCATGTTCAGCCGCCGGGCGGTTTCGCTGACATTGCGGTCGCACAGCTCATAGACCCTTTGGATATGTTCCCACCGCACCCGGTCGGCCGACATCGGATTTTCCGGCGGTGGCGGCATTTCCTCCGGCTCGGCCAGCAAGGCTGCGGTCACGTCATTGGCGTCGGCCGGTTTCGAGAGATAATCGGTGGCCCCGATCTTGACGGCGGCCACAGCGGTGGCAATCGCGCCATATCCCGTCAGCACGACAATTCTTGCATCGGGGCGCTTTTCGCGCAGAACCTCGACCACATCCAGGCCATTGCCATCTTCCAGCCGCAGGTCGACCACCGCATAGGCCGGCGGGCGCGCCGTGGCGATGGCCTTGCCGGCTGCGACCGACCCCGCCGCCTCAACCTCGAAGCCGCGTTTTTCCATGGCGCGTTGCAGGCGCCGCAGAAAGGGTTCGTCATCATCGACCAGCAGAAGGGATTTGTCGGGGCCAATGTCCCTGAGGCTGCGTTCCGATGCCATGGGCAATCCCCCGTCAGATAAGTTCTGCGTTTCTAGACGGGTTTCTGCACCAAGGTCAAATGGGCGCGCGCGATTCTGTCACGCGGCCGCGTCGATAAAGCAACCGATGCGGTCAGCCATGTCTTCGGGGGCGGTTTCGCGGTGAAAGAACTCGGCAAACCCATAATCGGGGAAAACCAGATATGAGAAGGTGGAATGATCGACGAGATAGAATTCTTCACCCTCATCATCACGTCGGTCGAAATAGGTCCGATAGGTGCTGGATGCGGCATCGACCTGTTCCAGTGACCCGGTCAGGCCGATCATGCGGGGGTGCATGGCGTCGGTAAAGCTCGCCACCTCGGCAACGCCGTCGCGTTCTGGGTCCAGCGTGATGAATACCGGCGTCAGAATATCGCCACGGTCTTCAAGAATATCGGTTGCAACAGCGTTGCGGGCCGCATCGATGGAGCACACATCGGGGCAGTATGTGTAGCCGAAATAGATCAGCGTCGGCCCGGTGATGATGTCGGTATCGGTCACGGTTTGCCCGGTTTCCGAGATCAGCTCGAACGCGCCTCCGATCTCGGCGGAGCCACCCGCCACACGGGTCTGGCGACATTCGGCAAAGATATCCGCGCCGGGATTGGTATTGCCCCACAAAATCGAGTAACCGATGGTGCCAAGCAATGCGGCGGACAGGACAAGGGCGGCGGTCGTATAAGGGCGGTTCATCTGGGTAACCTCGGTTTTATTCGGCCTGCCGTTGATCGTTCAAAATTCCCGGTCTGACAATTCACCTCTGTGCCCCTGTGACAGAAAGCCCCTATACAGGCATATGGCTCTGACTTCTGACCTCTCTCCAAGCCTTTTTACGCAGGATCTGCGCAGTGGCTGGATCCGTTTGCGCACCTTGCTGCTGCTGCGCTGGCTGGCGATCCTGGGCCAGACCATCACCGTTGTGATTGCCAGCTTTGTCCTCGGCCTCAGAATCGAACTGGGCCTGAGCTTTCTGGCTATCGGGGCGTCGGTCCTGTCGAACATGATTGCGATGACGGTGTTTCCACCGAACCAGCGATTGCGCGACTGGGATGCGATGCTGACGCTGCTGTTCGATCTGACGCAGCTGTCTTTTCTGCTGTTTCTGACCGGCGGGCTGAACAACCCCTTTGCGCTGCTGGTTCTGGCACCTGTAACCATTTCGGCCACCGCGCTGACCCTGCGATCAACCGTTATTCTTGGCACGATGTCAGTGGCGATGATCACGCTGGTGGCGTTTTATCATATCCCGCTGCGCCAGGCCGATGGCACGATTCTGCAATTGCCGGGTCAGATACTGGTTGGATTCTGGATCGCAATTGTCATCGGCATTGTGTTTCTGTCGATCTATGCGCGCCGCGTGTCGTTGGAGTTGCACACCATGAGCCAGGCATTGCTGGCCACGCAGGAGGCGCTGGCACGCGAACAGAAGCTGACCGATCTGGGCGGTGTCGTGGCTGCCGCCGCGCATGAGCTGGGCACGCCGCTGGCCACCATCAAGCTGGCCTCGACGGAATTGGCCGAGGAACTGGAAAACCGCCCGGAACTGGCTGAGGATGCGCGCCTTATCCGCGAACAGGCCGATCGCTGCCGTGATATTCTGCGCGATATGGGCCGGGCGGGCAAGGATGACCTGCATATGCGATCGGCCCCGTTCGGTGCCGTGGTGCGCGAAGCCGCCGAGCCGCACCAGGCGCGCGGCATCAACATTCATTTCGATTTTTCATCCCAGGCCGGTGATGATCAGCCCGTGATCTACCGCCGCCCCGAGATCATCCACGGGCTCCGCAATCTGGTGCAGAACGCGGTCGATTTCGCCAGTGCCGATGTCTGGGTCGATGGCCGCTGGCAGGATGGCGAGATCCGGCTCAGCCTGGCCGATGACGGTGCCGGTTTCCCGCCGGATCTTCTGGGCCATCTGGGCGATCCGTTCCTCAAGCGCCGCAAGGATGCCCGCGATCAGGTGCCGCGGCCGGGCTATGAGGGGATGGGGCTGGGTCTCTTTATCGCCAAGACGCTGCTGGAACGATCCGGTGCCACGATCACCTTCCGCAATGGCAGCGACCCGTTCCTGCTGGAGGGTGAAAGCGGTGCCCGGCACGGGGCCGTGGTCGATGTGATCTGGCCGGCGGCGGCGATCATGCCGGATGCGACCGAGGCCAAGGGGCCGTTGGGCCTTAACAGACAGATACAGGCTTAACCCCGCCTTAACCATTTGGTTGTTGAACTGGCATCATCACGTCACGGATGGGCATGAATGATGCTATCGGATCCTATCACGCTGCTGTTTCTGGCAGGTGTCAGCACGGCCGCCGCGGGTTTTTCCGTCTTTGCGGGCAGTTGGTTGTCACGGACCAGGGGAACGCCGGGCCATGTCATGTTGCAGGGCCTCGACCTGCCGCGCAGTTACATGTTTCGCGACGGATATCTGTTGACCGATATCGACGATGATGATGCCTTTCTGGGCGACCCGACCGACCGGGTCGGGGCCTGGAAGGATCTGACCGAATGTCTGGGGGGGCTCAACACCGATGCCGTTGCGCGTATGAACCGGCTGCGCGAAAAAGGTGAGGCTTTTGTTCTGATCGGAAAGATCGGCGAGGACAGCCTGTCGATCACGGGCCGGCGTGACGAGGATCAATGCGTGATCACGGTGGCGGCGCTGGATGCGCGCCGGGCCAAACGCACGATTGATCAGGCCGGTCTGGATGCGTTGGAACATGAGGTGGAGCTTTTGCGCACCGCGATGGACCATTGCAGCGCGGTCATGTGGCGGGCGGCCGAGGATGGCCAGATCACCTGGGCCAACGCCGCCTATTACAGTTTGCTGGAGGAGGTGGACGAGGGCTCCGGCGCGCTGGTCTGGCCAATCAGGCCTGTGTTTGGTGAACATGTCACGCCGCCGCCCGAAGAAGGCCGGGTGCGGCGCTGTTCGCTGGAAATTGCGGGCCAGAAACTGCCGCGCTGGTTCGATATCTCGATGACCGAACAGGGTATCGGCACGCTCTATACGGCGCGCCCGATTGACCAGTTGGTGGCAGCCGAAACCTCGCTCAGGGAATTTGTCCAGACCTTGTCGCGCACATTCGCGCATCTGCCCATCGGGTTGGCGATCTTTGACCAGCGCCGCAAGCTGGTGCTGTTCAACCCCGCCCTGGTTGACCTGTCGACCCTGTCCAGCGAATGGCTTTCGACCCGGCCTGACCTGTTCTCCTTCCTCGATCAGCTGCGCGAAAATCAGCGTATGCCCGAGCCCAAGAATTACCACGCATGGCGCGCCGATATGGCCGAACTGGAACAGGCCGCGCGCGATGGCACCTATCAGGATCTCTGGACCCTGCCGACCGGGCAGACTTTCCGGGTCATCGGGCGCCCGCATGCCGATGGCGCGGTTGCCTTCATGTTCGAGGATATCACTTCGGAAGTGTCGCTGACACGCAAGTTTCGCGGCGATCTTGAGCTGTATCAGGCAATCATGGACGAATCCGAGGAGGCCATGGCCGTCTTTTCCAACGAGGGCCAGTTGATCCTGCGCAACACCGCCTATGGCACGCTTTGGGGCGCCGCCACGACCGATGCCGCGATGATCAGCGTGATTGATGCCACCCATGCCTGGGCCGACCAAAGCGCGCCGACCCCGCTATGGGGGGAGATCCGCAATTTCGTGGGCGGCTACAGCGAACGCAGCCCGTGGTCCGACAGGCTGGTCATGCTGGATGGCCGGGTGCTGCGCTGCCGGGTGGGACCGCTCAAGGGGGGCGCGACGCTGGTGGTATTCGAAGCTGATGAGGATGCCGGCCTGCCTCAGGCGGTCGAAACTCCGCAAGCGATTTCTGCGGGCTGACCCTGCGCATCCGGTTGCGGCGGCGGGTGGGCACGCTAAAGTCGGGGCCATGTTGGAACCCGCCCTGCCCAGACCTGCCCCCGACCGCAGCCGCTTGGCCGATTGCACGCTGAACACGCCCGCGGCCACTGCTGGCTTTGCCCGCGCGCTGGCCCCACATCTGGGACCGGGCGATTGCCTGTGTCTCGAAGGCGATCTGGGCGCGGGCAAAACCCATTTCGCACGCGCGCTCATTCAGGCCCGCCTTGCCGAATACGGGATGGTCGAGGATGTGCCGTCACCCACCTTCACGCTGGTTCAGACCTATCAGGCCGGCGCGCTGGAGATCTGGCATTGCGATCTTTACCGCCTCAGCACTGCGCAGGAGATGGATGAGCTTGGCCTGTCGGATGCGTTTGACACCGGCCTTTGCCTGATTGAATGGCCCGGTCGCATGGCGGCTGAAATGCCGGTCACGGCGCTGTGGCTGACCCTGACCATGCTGCCCCGGACGGGCGCGCGCCAGCTGCGGCTGACCAGCGCAAAGCCCGAGACATGGCGCACACGGCTGGCCGGAATAGTGCCGGAATGAGCCCGCCAATAGCTGAGTTTCTGGACGCGCCCGGCTGGGGTGGGGCCGAATATCTGCCACTGGCCAGCGATGCCTCGACCCGCCGCTATGCGCGGCTGCGCAAGGGCGGCGAAAGCGCCATCTTGATGATCGCTCCTCCAGAAGACCGCGCCGCGTTTGATGCGTTTTTGTCGATTGCCTCAAACCTGCGCGATGCCGGGCTGTCGGCCCCCGATATCCTGTCGGCGCGACCGGATGACGGGCTGATGCTGCTGGAAGATCTGGGCGAGCAATGCTTTGCCGAAACGGCGCTGCCACCACAGGCGCGGGATGTGGCGGTTGATGTTCTGATCCATCTGGCACGCGGTGGCCGGGATTGGGCGGTGCCGCAGCTGACCCCGCCGGTGATGGCAGAGATGACGGCGATTGCCCTGCCGCAAAAGGATAAGACGGCGGCGTTGCAGGTGATGCAGGCGCTGTTCGCGCAGCACTTCACCCGCCCGCTGCTGCCCTGCTTGCGCGATTTTCATGCCGAAAACCTGCTCTGGCTGCCCGACCGGGTCGGGTTGGCGCGGGTCGGGCTGTTGGATTTTCAGGATGCCGTGATGGCCCCGCCCGGCTATGACCTGACATCGCTGACCCATGATGCGCGCCGCGATATGGCACCGCAATGCCAGGCCGCCCTGACGGTGCGCTACGCAGATGCGCTCGGCCTCGCGGCCGCGGAATTTTCCACCGAATGCGCCTTGCTGATCTTTCAGCGCAACCTGCGCATTCTGGGCGTCTTTCGCAGGCTGGCGCAAGATCGGGGCAAGCCGGCCTATCTGGCCCATCTGCCGCGGGTCTTTGCCCATGTCGAGGCCGCGCTGACCCATCCCGCGCTGACCGATCTGGCCTCTGTCATGGCCCCGCTGATGCCGCGGATCGCGCCATGAGGGCGGCGATGATCCTTGCCGCCGGTTTCGGCAGCCGCATGGGGGCGCTGACGGCGGATCGCCCGAAACCCCTGATTCCGGTGGCGGGGCGGGCGCTGATTGATCACGCGCTGGATCAGGCCCGCGCCGGGGCCAGCCGGATCGTGGTGAATGGGCATTACCGCGCCGGGCAGATGCGGGCCCATCTGGCGGGCGCGGCGGATGTGCGTTTTGTCGAGGAAACGCCGCTGATCCTCGATTCGGGCGGTGGCATCCGCGCGGCGCTGCCACTCCTTGGCGGGCCGGAAATATTCACGCTGAACGCCGATGCGGTCTGGACCGGGGCGCGGGCGCTGGCGCAACTGGATGCGGCCTGGGACGCGGACCGGATGGATATCCTGCTGCTGATGGTGCCGCAGGCCCGCGCGGTCGGGCGGGGCCGGGGCGGGGATTTCACCATCGCCCCGGACGGGCGGCTTGCATGGGGCAGGGCGGGCGCGGTCTATACCGGGGCGCAGATATTGAAAACGGAGCTGTTCGCGGATGCCCCCGAGGGGCCGTTTTCGCTGTATGAGATATGGAACGCCGCGCTGGCGGCGGGGCGGCTTTTCGGGGTAGAGCATCAGGGCTATTGGGCCGATGTCGGCCACCCCGCAGGCATCGCCCTGGCCGAGGAAATGCTGAGGAACAGCCCCGATGTTTGAGCCACAGGACAAAGCGCGCATCTATGCCACGCCGCTTGGCGTCGATTTTTCGCGCGCGGTTCTGGACGGGCTGAAATCCCGGCTGCGCGGCCATCCGCCCGAGGCATTGGCCCGGGTCGAGCTTTATGTGAACACCGCCCGCACGCAGCGCCGGTTGCGCGCGCTTTATGCCGAATCCGGGGCCGGGTTTCTGCCCCGGATCCGGCTAATCACCGATCTGGCCACCCGGCCTGATATGGCCGGTCTGCCTGCGCCGGTATCACCGCTGCGGCTTCGGTTGCAGATTGCGCAGCTTGTGGCTGCCCTGCTGGATCGTCAGCCCAAACTTGCGCCGCGATCCTCGCTTTTCGGTCTGGCAGATGCGTTGGCCGATCTGATGGCCGAGATGCAGGAAGAACGGGTGGCCCCCGAAACCATCGCGGCGCTGGATGTGGCCGAGCATTCCGATCACTGGCAGCGCGCGCAGGAATTTCTGAAGATCGTGACACCCTATTTCGTGGCGGCGGGCGAGGTTCTGAGCATCGAGGCGCGGCAATCATTGGTGGCCGATCACCTGGCCGCCGATTGGGCCAACACGCCGCCCGCGCACCCGATCATCGTGGCCGGGTCGACCGGGTCGCGCGGGCCGACGGCCCGGTTCATGGCCGCGGTTGCGCGGCTGCCGCAGGGTGCGGTGATCCTGCCGGGCTTTGATTTCGACCAGCCGCGCGCTGTCTGGGATCGGTTGACCGACGGGCTGACCGGCGAAGATCACCCGCAGTTTCGCTTTGCCAAACTGGCGCGTGATCTGGGGCTGCACCCGTGCGACATTGCGCGCTGGACCACGGCAACCCCGGCAAACCCGGCCCGCAACCGTCTGATTTCGCTGGCTTTGCGCCCGGCCCCGGTCACCGATCAATGGCTGAGCGAAGGCCCGAAACTGGCCGATCTGGGCCATGCCGCCGATGGTTTGACCCTGATCGAGGCCCCGACCCCGCAGGCCGAAGCCGCCACCATCGCGCTGCGCCTGCGCAAGGCCGCCGATGCCGGGATCACGGCGGCCCTGATCAGCCCCGACAGGGCATTGACGCGGCAGGTGACGGCAGCGCTGGACCGGTGGCGGATCGAGCCCGACGATTCGGGTGGTGAGGCGCTGTCGCATTCCGCCCCCGGCCGCCTGTTGCGCCATGTCGCCGAGGCCGGTGCCGCGCCGCTGAGCGCCGAGGCCCTCTTGGTTTTGCTGAAACATCCGCTGACCCATGCGGGGCGCGATGACCGGGGCCAGCATCTGCTGCGCAGCCGCGATCTGGAATTGCAACTGTTGCGCGGGCGCACGCCGTTTCCGACCCGCGCCGATCTGCTGGATTGGGCCGCGAAGCGCGACAGCGATCCGGGTGCGGTGGTTTGGGCCGGGTGGGTCGCGGATGCGGCACTTGGTCTCTTTGCGCCCGAAACGCGCGATCTGGCTGACCATGTCGCGGCGCATCTGGACGCGACCCGGTTGCTGGCTGCGGGGCCGGGCGGGACCGGAGCAGATGCCGGCGCGCTATGGGGCAAGGCGGCGGGCCAGAAAGCCCTGCAACAGATGCAGATATTGGCGCAGGAGGCCGATGCCGGAGGTCTGCTGAGTGCTGCCGAATATCGCGATCTGGTGACCGGGATTCTGGCGTCCGAGGAAGCCCGTGAACCCTTGAGCCCGCATCCCGGCATCATGATCTGGGGCACGCTGGAGGCGCGGGTGCAGGGGGCCGATCTGGTCATATTGGGCGGGCTCAATGAAGGGTCATGGCCGCAGACACCGGGGGCTGATCCGTGGCTGAACCGGACCATGCGCGCCAAGGTCGGGCTGCGCCTGCCGGATCGGGTGATCGGCCTTGCCGCGCATGATTTCCAGCAATCGGTGACCGGGGCCGAGGTCTGGCTGACAAGGTCCAGGCGCGATTCAGAGACCGAAACCGTGCCGTCGCGCTGGCTGAACCGGATCACCAATCTGATGGCGGGGGCCAGCGCTGACAGCAAGGCGGCGCTGGCGGCGATGCGGGCGCGCGGCGCGGATTGGCTGTCGATGGCGATGCGGCTGGATCAGCCCTTCGCCCCGGTGGAACCCGCCAAAAGGCCCGCCCCAAGCCCGCCGCGCCATCAGCGCCCCGATATGCTGAGCGTGACCCAGATCGAAAAACTGATCCGCGATCCCTATGCGATCTATGCCAGCCGGGTGTTGCGGCTGCGCGCGCTTGATCCGCTGCGCCCGCTGCCGGACGCGCCGCTGCGCGGAACCATCCTGCATGACATCCTGCGCCAGTTCATCGACGCCACCAGGGATGGTTTGCCGGGCGACGCCGAGGCGCTGTTGATGCAGATGACCGAAGCCGGGCTGGAGGCGGGGGTGCCCTGGCCCGCCGCGCGGCGGATCTGGCTGGCCCGGATGGCGCGTATTGCGCCCTGGTTCATCGAGACCGAACGCGCCCGGCGCAAGGCGGGCCGGCCGCATCTTCTGGAAACTACCGGCACCACCCGGTTCGACGCGCTCGGCCTGACGCTCACAGCGCGCCCCGACCGGATCGACCTCACCCCCGACGGGCGCGTCATCCTGTATGATTACAAGACCGGGCCGGTGCCCACCGACAAGCAGGAACAGGCCTTCAACAAACAGTTATTGCTGGAGGCGGTGATGGCCGAACGGGGCGCGTTTGGCGGCGAAAAACAGGTGGCGGAGATCTGCTATATCGGGCTTGGCAGCGGCGGTAAATTGCGCGCCCAACCGATTGCACCCGGCGATCTGGATGCGGTCATGGAAGGCTTCACCCGGCTGATCACCCATTTCGCGCAGGACGGAACCGGCTATCCATCGCGGCGCGCCATGCAGGAGATGAAATACGCCGGTGATTTCGATCATCTGGCGCGGTTTGGCGAATGGGATGAAACCATGAAAGCCGAGATTGTGGAGGTCGGCCGATGATCCCCGATGACGCCACCCGGGCCCAGGTTGAGGCGGCCGATCCCGGGGCCTCGACCTGGCTGTCGGCCAATGCCGGCAGCGGCAAGACGCGGGTTCTGACCGACCGGGTGGCGCGCCTGCTGCTGCGCGACGTGCCGCCCGAACGCATCCTGTGCCTGACCTATACCAAGGCGGCGGCTTCCGAGATGCAGAACCGGCTGTTCAAACGGCTGGGTGCCTGGGCGATGACGCCCGAAGCCGAACTGCACGCCGCGCTGGCCGGTCTGGGCGTTCCCGTGGCCGAGATTGACGCCGCCCTGATGGCGCGCGCCCGCACGCTTTTTGCCCGCGCCATCGAGACGCCGGGCGGGCTGAAGATCCAGACCATCCATTCCTTCTGCGCGGCCGTGCTGCGCCGGTTTCCGCTGGAGGCCGGGGTATCGCCGCGCTTTGCCGAGATGGACGAGCGCGCCCAGGCGATCCTGTGTGCCGATGTGCTGGATGATCTGGCCGCGCGCGACCCGGGCGCGATGGATGCGCTGGCCACGCATCTTTCGGGCGATGACGCGATGCCGTTTCTGAAGGCGGTGCTGGCAAAACGGGTCGAGATCGGGGCCGGGGCATCGGAGACGGAGATATTCGACTGGTTCGGGGTGCCGGTCGGGCAGGACGCGGCGGAACTGGTCGCGGATGTGTTTCAGGGCGGCGAGGCGGAACTGTGCCGCCATGTTGCGACATTCCTGGACCCGGATAACCGCAACCACGCCAAGAATATCGAACGGTTTCAGGAGGTTAACTGGGACGCGCCTTCGCTGGATGATCTGAAGACACTGGAAGATGTCTTCCTGGTCGGGTCGGGTGCGAAAAACGCGCCCGACACGGCCAAGATCGGCAGTTTCCCGAGCAAGCCGATCTGGGCCAGGATGGGCAGTATCCTGCCCGATCTGGAGGCCTTGATGACCCGGCTCGAGGCCATCCGCCCGCGCCGCCGCGCCCTGCTTGCGGCCCGGAAAACCGCCGCCCTGCACCGCTTTGCCGCCGCTTTCCTGCCCGCCTTTGAACGCGCCAAGGCGGCGCATGGCTGGCTCGATTTCGATGACCTCATTCACCGCACACGGGTGCTTTTATCCGATAGCGGCGTGGCGCAATGGGTTTTGTTCCGGCTGGATGGCGGGATTGATCATATCCTTGTCGATGAGGCCCAGGATACCGCCCCCGCACAATGGGAGATCATCGCCCGGCTGGCCGGCGAATTTGCCGCTGGCAAAGGCGCGCGCGACGATGTCGAGCGCACCATTTTCGTGGTCGGGGACAAGAAACAGTCGATCTATTCCTTTCAGGGGGCCGATCCCGACGGGTTCGACCGGATGCGCGCCCATTTTCAACAGGGGCTGGAAAAGGTCGGGGCGCGGTTTCAATCCCGGGCGCTGCTGCATTCCTTCCGTTCGGCCACGCCGATCCTTGGCCTTGTCGATCAGGTATTCGCCAGCGAATCCGGCGCGGGCGTGGGCACGGATGTGGAACATATCGCCCATAATCGAAACTTGCCCGGCCGCGTCGATATCTGGCCGCCGGTTGCCGCGACGCCAAAGCCCGAGCCCGCGCAATGGGATGATCCGGTGGACCGGCTGGCCGATGATCATCACTCGGTCATTCTGGCCGAGCGCGTGGCCCGCGCGATCAAGACGATGCTTGAAGACGGCACCACGATTATCCATGAGGGCCATCGCCGCCGGGTCCGGGCGGGCGATATCCTGATCCTGGTGCAGCGCCGATCCGAGCTGTTCCACGAATTGATCGCCGCGATCAAGGCGCTCAAGCTGCCGATTGCCGGGGCTGACAGGATGCGGCTGGCCGCCGAACTGGCGGTAAAGGATCTGACCGCGCTGTTGGCGTTTCTGGCCACGCCCGAGGATGATCTGTCATTGGCCGCCATTTTGCGGTCACCGCTGTTTGGCTGGTTCGAAGTGGCGCTACATGACCTCGCCTTTGATCGCAAAGGGTTTTTGTGGCGGGCCTTGCAGGAACGCGCCGAAGAATTTCCTGACACTGTCGCCATGCTGGTCGATCTGCGCGACCGGGCCGATTTTCTGCGCCCCTATGATCTGCTGGAACGGGTGTTGATCCGCCATGACGGGCGCCGCGCCTTGTTGGCGCGTCTGGGGGCCGAGGCCGAGGATGGCATCGATGCGATGCTGGCGCAGGCGTTGGCCTATGAACGGATGGATGTCCCCAGCCTGACCGGGTTTGTCGGCTGGTTGCAGGCCGATGACGTGCAGATCAAGCGCGACCCGGGCAGCGCGGGCGATCAGATCAGGGTGATGTCGGTGCATGGCGCAAAGGGGTTGGAGGCCCCGGTGGTGATCCTGCCCGACACCGCCTATCGGCAGGGCGGCCACCCCGGCCCGGGTCTGTTGGTGCCCGATGACGGGCCGGTGATCTGGACCGGCGCGAAGGATGATAGCCCGGCCGCGCTGCGGCCCCTGTTCGAGGCGCGGGCCGACCGCGAGGCCGAGGAACGCAACCGGCTGCTTTATGTCGCCATGACGCGGGCCGAAAGCTGGCTGATCACCTGTGCTGCGGGCAAGATCGAGACCAAGGACTCTGGCAGTTGGTATACCCATATCCGCGACGGCGCGACGGAAATGGGCGCGGCTGAGCAGATGTTTTTCGACGAACCGGGTCTGAGGATCGAATCGGGCGACTGGTCGGGGGGCGGGTCGGAAGATGGCAAAGCGCCGGCACCCGAAAAACTGCCCGATTGGACCGCGACGCTGCCGAAAACCCCGGCCCGTCCGACCACGACGCTGTCGCCGTCGGATCTGGGCGGCGAGAAATCCCTTCCCGGCGAAGGTCTGGCCGAGGATGCCGCCAAGGCGCGCGGCCGGCATCTGCATCGCTTGCTGGAACATCTGCCCGAGATTGCCCCCGCCGCCTGGGCGGCCGCGGCACCGGGAATTCTGGCCGCCGAGGGTGATCTGAGCGATACTGAACACGCGGCACTGTTTCAGGAGGCTCTGACCTGCCTGACCGCGCCGCAGCTGGCGCATGTCTTTGCACCCGATGCCCTGGCCGAAGTGATGCTGGTGGCCGATAGCGCCATATTGGGCCGCAAACTGATGGGTCAGATCGACCGGCTGATTCTGTCGCAGGGGCGCATTCTGGCCGTCGATTTCAAATCAAACGCGATGGTACCCGCGCGGGCCGAAGATACGCCCGACGGGCTTTTGCGGCAAATGGGGGCCTATGCGGAAATGCTGGCCGCAATCTATCCCGGCCAAGCCATTGAAACCGCGATATTGTGGACCCGCGAGGCGCGGCTGATGGTCCTGCCCCACGATCTGGTCATGGCAGCCCTGCATCGGGCAACGGGCGCTTGACCTTCCTGCCGCAGGTTCCTAGGTTTTGCGCCTGACACGCGCAATTTGCCTCCAGGAGGGCTAGATATGGCCACCATCGCCGTCACCGACGCTACATTTGATACCGAAGTGAAACAGTCCGAGATCCCCGTCGTGGTGGATTTCTGGGCGGAATGGTGCGGCCCCTGCCGCCAGATCGGCCCGGCGCTGGAAGATATTGCCGCCGAGATGGGCGACCGCATCAAGATCGTGAAGGTCAATGTGGATGAGAACCCCAATTCGCCGATGGAGCTTGGCGTGCGCGGCATTCCGGCGCTGTTTCTGTTCAAGGACGGCGAAGTGGTGTCCAGCAAGATCGGTGCCGCCCCAAAGGCCGCGCTGCAAAGCTGGATCGAAGCCGAGATCTGAGCCGAAAGGCATCAGCGATCATGAAAAAGGGCACCCCGATGGGTGCCCTTCGTCGTTTCAAGCAGCACCCGGCAAGGGCCGGGCTGGCTCAGCCGTTGGAAAACTCCGGGTAGGCTTCCATCCCCAGTTCCGAAATATCGAGCCCGGTGATCTCGGCCTCTTCATCGACACGGATGCCGATCACCGCCTTCAGGATCATCCAGACCACATAGCTGACCACGAAGGTGAACGCGCCGATCGCCGCGATGCCCACGATCTGGGTGCCGAAACTGGCATCGGTATTATAGACCGGCACCACGATCGTGCCCCAGATCCCGGCAACCAGATGCACCGGGATGGCCCCGACCACATCGTCGATCTTGAGCCGGTCGAGCATCGGAACGGCCAGGACCACCAGAATGCCACCCACGGCACCGATCCAGAGCGCCCCGAACAGCGTCGGGGCCAGCGGCTCGGCGGTGATCGACACCAGACCCGCCAGCGCGCCGTTCAGCACCATGGTCAGGTCGACCTTGCCATATACCACCTGCGTCGCGATCAGCGCCGCCATGGCACCAGCGGCAGCCGCCATGTTGGTGTTGGCAAAGATACGGCTGATGTCAGCGATATCACCCACGGTTCCGGCCGCAAGTTGCGAGGCCCCATTGAAGCCGAACCAGCCAAGCCACAGGATGAACGTGCCAAGCGTGGCAAGCGCCAGGTTGGAGCCGGGCATCGGGTGGATCTTGCCGTCCTTGTATTTGCCAAGCCGCGCGCCCAGCACGAGGGCACCGGCCAGCGCCGCCCATCCGCCGACCGAATGGACAATGGTCGAGCCCGCGAAATCCGAAAAGCCAATTTCCGACAGCCAGCCGCCGCCCCATTGCCAGGATCCGGTGATCGGATACATCACGCCGGTCAGCACAGCGACAAAGGCGAGGAACGGCCAGAGCCTGATCCGTTCAGCCAGCGCGCCCGAAACGATCGACGCCGTCGCCGCCACAAACATCAGTTGAAAGAAGAAATCCGACCCGATCGAGGCATAGTCCAGCGCCGCGTCGGCGGCGGCCAGCCCGACCGGCTCCAGCACGGTTGGCGACAGGATGGTGCCAATAAACCCGGTCATGGTCCAGGCATCGCCGGGATACATCAGGTTGAACCCGATCAGCCAATACATGATCGCGGCCAATGAAAACAGCGCGATATTCTTGGTCAGTTGCATCGCCACGTTCTTGGATCGCACCAGCCCGGCCTCCAGCATGGCAAAGCCCGCCGCCATCCAGAACACCAGAAAGCCGCCGACCAGAAACAGCAGCGTGGTCATCAGATAGGGGCCGATTACGTCAAAGCCCGGCGCGGCGGCTTCCTGCGCGACGCCCATCGAGGGGGCCAGCGCGGCCAGGGCCATGGCTGCCAGCGGAATGAGATATTTGTTCGTCATCTCTTGGTTTTCCTTTTTATCCGATTGGACGCGGGGTCAAATCGCGTCTTCGTTGGTTTCGCCGGTGCGCACCCGCATGGCCTGCGCCACATCCAGCACGAAAATCTTGCCATCGCCGATCTTGTCGGTCCTGGCCGTGGCGCGGATGGTTTCGACCGCCTGCTCGACCATGGCCGCCGGAACCACCAGCTCCAGTTTCATTTTGGGCACGAAATTCACGGCATATTCGGCCCCGCGATAGATCTCGGTGTGACCCGATTGGGCACCAAAACCCTTGATCTCGGTCACCATCATGCCGCGCACGCCGATGGCGGTCAGCGCTTCGCGGACCTCCTCCAGCTTGAACGGCCTGATTGCTGCGATAATTAGGTTCACGGGAAACTCCCCTTCTCTGTTTGTGGCCTGCACGGCCCCGGATGCGGCCAGAACAGGCCATGAAGCATCGAAAGGGCAACAAAGGGCGTCGCGCCGAGGGCGGAAAAAGCGTCGGGTTTGAAAATTTCTGCACGTTTCAGGGCAAGCGCCCGAAAATCGGGCAGATTGAAAATTCCGCGCTGCGGCATAAGCACTCTACAAAGCCAACGAAACCCCCTATGTTGACGAAAACACGAGCGGGTAACAGCATGAGCAATTCAGGAAATCGCGGGCGGCGTTCACAAAATGGTGGCAGGCGGCTGGTCGCCGAGCGGCGCAATAGGCCTGCTGCCAAGCCCGCGCCGACGCGCAAGCGCAAGCCCCGCAAGCGTCAGAGGCGCGCCCGTCGCGGTGGCATCAGGGGCTTTTTCGGTCGCATCCTGCGGTTCATATTTCGGGTCATTTTTGGCCTTTTCTGGCGTGGCGCGATGGCCCTGATCCTGATCCTGGGTGTGGCCACGGCCTATATGTATTCGACCCTGCCCGATGTCAGCGAAGTCGTGGATGGCCGCCAGCGCGGCTCGGTGACCATGCTGGACCGGGACGGCAATGTCTTTGCCTGGCGCGGCGAACAGTTTGGCGGGTTGGGTGATCCGACCACGGTGTCGCCGCATCTGGTGAACGCGATCGTGGCGACCGAGGATCGGCGATTTTACCAGCATTTCGGGATCAGCCCGCGCGGCATCGCCTCAGCCATCCGCATCAATCTGTCCGAGGGGCGCGGCCCGCTGGAGGGGCATGGCGGGTCCACCATCACGCAACAGGTGGCGAAACTGATGTGCCTGGGCGTGGCCTTTGACGCCGATGAATGGGCCTCCGAGACCGAATACGAGGCCGATTGCCGGCGCACATCGCTGTGGCGCAAGATCGCCGAGATCCCCTTCGCGCTGGCGATGGAGCTGCGCTACTCCAAGAACGAGATCCTGACGATCTATCTGAACCGGGCCTATCTGGGTGCCGGGGCCTTTGGGGTCGAGGCCGCCTCGCAACGCTATTTCGGGCGTTCGGCGGCCGAGATCTCGGCCCAGGAAAGCGCCATGCTGGCGGGGTTGCTGTCGGCCCCCACGCGCTTTGCACCGACGACCAACCTGCAACGCTCGCAGGACCGGGCGGCGGTGGTTCTGGGCCTGATGGAGGATCAGGGATTTCTGACCGAGGCCGAGGCCGAGGCGGCCCGCAACAACCCGGCGGTCCTGTCCGAGGCGGCCACCGCGCGCGCGGGCGGCTATTTCGCCGACTGGATCATGACCCAGGGCCCGGATTTTCTGACCACCGATACCACCGAAGACGTGATCGTGCGCACCACGTTCGATCCGCTGATCCAGGAGGCCGCCGAGGCGGCCCTGGCCGAGGTTCTTGCCGATCTGCCTGATGCGATGGCCGAGGCGCAGGCGGCGATCGTGGTGATGTCGGCGGACGGGTCGGTGCGTGCAATGGTCGGCGGCAGGCAGGCGGGAAGCGGCTTGTTCAACCGGGCGACAATGGCGATGCGCCAGACCGGATCGGCGTTCAAGCCCTTCATCTATGCCGCCGCGCTGGATCTGGGCTGGCGCTTTGATGACTTGATCATGGATGCGCCGCTGACCATCGATGTGCCGGGCTCGGGGCCGTATTCGCCGACCAATTACAACGGCCGCTTTGCCGGTGAGATCACCCTTACCACGGCGCTCAGGGATTCTCTGAACACGCCCGCGGTGCGCCTGTCCGAGGCAGTGGGGCGCGAAAACGTGCGCACCGTGGCGGCGCAATTCGGCATCGAAAGCGATCTGGCGCTTGGGCCTGCATTGGCGCTTGGCGCGTCGGAAAGCACCTTGATCGAGATGACGGGGGCCTATGCGGGAATTCTCAATGGCGGTTCGGCGGTGGCACCTTACGGGCTGATTGACCTGCGCCTGCTTGGCGATGATGAACCGCTGATCGGTCAGGGCGGCGGTATCCGCGAACGGGTCGTGTCAGAGTTTGCGGCGCGGCAGCTGACCTATATGATGGCCGAGGTTGTCGCCAATGGCACCGGGCGACGGGCACAGTTGCCGGACCGGCCTGTCGCCGGCAAGACCGGCACCACATCGGCCCTGCGCGATGCCTGGTTCGTGGGGTTCACCGCCGATTATGTCGCCGGAGTCTGGATGGGGTTTGACGATAACCGATCCTTGCAGGGCATTACCGGGGGCGGGTTGCCGGCCGAGATCTGGAACGCGACCATGGCGCGGGTTCATGACGGGCTGCCGCCGCGCCCGCTGCCGATGATCGACCCGGTCGCCGAAGCCCGCCCGCCGGATGAACCGGCCGGTGGCCTCCGCCTGCCGGGGGCTGAACCGAACGCCCCGGATCAAAGCCTGGGCGGGTTCCTGCGCCAGCTTCTGGGCGGCAATTAGGGACGGTTCAGATAGGCCCGCAGCGTTGGGTCCGCAGAAAGCATCGTGGCGAACAGGTCCAGCCCGGCAGGGCTGAGATGCTGGTCATCGAAATAGACGAATGGGCCATCCGCGCCGTCAAAAATCGGGCAAAGGTCGCTGCGGCAGAATGCATCGTAGCGGCTGAAATAGGCGGCATTGGCGGCTTGCGACAGCGCCTCCATTTCCGCCGCCGCGGCACCCACGTCAAAGGCGAAACGATCTGGTGTCAGGCCAGGCAGGTCGCGCAGCCGGTCACCTGCCAGGGCGGCCTCGGTGGCGAAGCTCTCCATCGGGGCGTCGAAGGTCGGGCCGGGGCCAATGACAAACGTGGCGCTGCCAAGCCGGTTCAGCGCCTCCAGGGTGCGCGACACATTGACATGTTCGCCATACCACCAGCGCGCCGCCAGAATGACGCGCGACAGGCGGCCCGCCTCAGCCAGTGCTTCAAGGATCTGATCGAGATCGGCAAAGCACAGGCTGTTGCCGCGACGATAGGTGGCCGGCAGGCAGGAGGATTGGTGCAGCACGACAAAGGGCTGGTCGGGATAGGCGCGCATCAGGGCCGCCAGCGCATCGCGGCCATGGCTGTCGCCAAGCAGCAGAACCGCGTTTTCGGGCACGGCGGGCGCGGTCAGGCAATCCAGCGCCTCGCTGGTTGTGGCAATGGAGTCGAAACTGCAAAACTGCACGCCGGGCATGTCATTGGCGTGGATCCGGTCGAGCAGCGCCATATAGGTATTGCGCGCCACATCCAGCGAGCTGGCGGCGATGCGAATTTCGGACAGCGGCAGGGCGGCGCGCAATGCGGCCACCGGGCCGGTTGGCAACACGGCCCAGATCAGCGCGATGACGCCAAGTGTGACACTCCCCCATCGCAGGATGGCGGCAGAGGACCGGAACCTCGCCCCGCTGCGCACCGGCGTTTCGACATAGCGGTAAATCAGGTGCCCCAGGAACAGGCTGACCAAAAGGGCGACGCTGAGGATGCCTTCGGATTTGTTCATATTAGCCGGCGTCACCGTCACCATCAGGGGCCAGTGGATCAGGTAGATGGCATAGGATCTGAGGCCGACCCACTGCATCCAGCGCCATTTGAGCATCCAGCGAAACGGATCCCCGGCGCGATCAGGGGCGGCGAGGATCAGCACCGTGCCAAGCACCGGAATGGCGGCGCCGAGGCCGGGGAAATCCCCGCCGGTATAGCCAAAGACCGCCCACAGGATCAGCCCCAGGCCAGTGGCGCGCAGAACCGGGCCGATAAAGGGCAGCCGCAGGCCGGGCAGCAGCGCCATGATGCCGCCGACCGAAAATTCCCAGAACCTTGGCCCAACGGCGTAGAAGGCCCAATTGGCATCATCCGCCGCGATCAGCCATTCGGCATAGAGCAGCGACCCGGCCGACAGCGCCAGCAGGCCGGCTAACATGCCCCATCGGCCAAAGCGGTGCAGCACCAGCAACACCACCGGCATGACCAGATAGAACTGCCATTCCAGTGACAATGACCAGGTGTGCAGCAGCAGATTGGTATCGCTTGAGCGGGCAAAATACCCGGCCTCGGATGCGAATTGATAGTTGGAAAAGAAGAAACCGGCGCTCAGGAAACGTTGGGCAAATTCGCCAAAGGCCCCGTCACCCTTGAGGATCAGCGCCGACAGGGCCGAGAATGCCAGAACCGGCACCATCGCGGGCAACAGGCGGCGGGCGCGGCGTAGCCAGAACCGCATCGGTGCGAAACTGCCCGCGCGCAACTGGCTGGTGATTTGATTGGTGATCAGATAGCCCGACAAGACCAGAAAGACATCGACGCCAATGAAGCCGCCCGCGAAATCATTATATCCGGCATGATAGCCAAGCACCGCCAGAACGGCGATGGCGCGCAGCCCGTCAAGCTCGTGTCGGTATGTTCTGGCTGTCACGTGGGCGGGTCCGGCGCAGGGGGGTTGGCCCGCCCGTGTTAGGTGGCGGCAGGGGTGCTGGCAAGGCCCGCGCGTCAGCCGGCGTTTCTCAGATCGGCAATCATGGCGTCAATATTGCCGCCATTGCGATCCAGCAGGGCACCGATTTCTTCGGCCTCGGTGGTGGCCAGGTTGATGCCTTCGATGATCAGATTGAAGAACTTGTGCTGACCCGATCCGTCGGAGACCAGCCAGATTACCTCGAACGGGGCTTCGTTGCGCAGATTGGCGGTGGTGGTCACTTCGATGAAATTGCGGATCTGGCGGGTGCCGGTGATCTCGAACGTGCCGCCGATCAGTTCCCGGAAGCGGCTGCCGTATTTGCGCGCGATATAGGCGCGAAAGGCGGTGATGAAGGCGCTGCGCTGCGCCGCGCTGGCGCGCCGCCATTCGACCCGCATCACCGTTTGCGCGATGATCGGCATGTCGGCATAGCGGATCAGGAGATCCTCGAAATCGGCATAGAGCTGGTTGAGCGAACTGCCGGAATTGATCATTGCATAGAGGTCAATCAGCAGCGCATCGACCAGTTGGCGCGCGATACTGACAGATTGCGCCAGGACACGGACAGGCAGCAGGGCGGCTGCAGCGGCACCGCTCATCAGTGCCATAAATGCGCGTCGTGTCAGGGCAAATCTATTGGGCATTGGGATCCTCATAGGCATCGGTATAGGGGTCGAAATAATCATCCTGCGCCGCGCCTCTCAATTCGAACCGTCGGTTGGAAAGATACAGGATGCGCGCCGCGGCATAGCCATCGGCGCTTTCATAATAAAGTTCGTCAATGGTGGCACCAAAGCGATACCGCGTGTCAACCGCGCTGCCGATATTGGCGGCGTTCAGGTAGTAGCTTTCGGGCGCGCCGACGAAAAAGCGCACCGGGTTCATGGCCCGGTCGACAACATAACCCACCGTGTCACGGCTGGTTGACGGCCCCAGGATTGGCAAGACCACATAGGCCCCTTCGGGCGCGCCCCAGACATGCAGGGTTTCGCCGAAATCGGTATCGGCCTCATAGAGCCCGATGCCCGATGCCGGGTCCAGCAGCCCGCCCAGGCCGATCGTGGAATTGATCGCAAAGCGCCAGCTGTTTTGCAGCGCCTCTTCAAATCGCAATTGCAAAAGGTTGTTCACCACATAAAGCGGCTGATCCAGGTTGCTTGCGATATTGTCGATGGCCTGACGCACCGGTTCCGGCAGCACCGTGCCCGCCCGGATCGAGACCGGGCGCATAATCGTGCGGTCCACGGCGACGTTGAAATCGAACATGGCGCGGTTTTGTTCCTCGGACGGGTCGTTGATGACACCTTCGCCGGGCAATGCGGCGGCACCACAGGCCCCAAGGGCCGCCAGCATCGTCATGGCCACGATCATCTTAATACGCGATGTCAGACTGGCATGGAACAAGGGGATTCCCGTCAATGGTTTCGTAGGTTAGATAGAATAGGGGTTCAAATAGAAAATCGAAGGTAAACACCAGACACGATACCACCTGACGCAGGCTTTTTCGACATGACTGTGGCAAGGCTGTCAACATCCGGCGGGCAAAGACCCGCAATTCGGGCGGAGGCCCGCGCGCAAACATGAGCAGATCCGCAAACACCGCCCTGATGCCGCCCTCCCGCGAGGTTCAGGAGGTGCGCCGCAGAAATGCGACACTGATCTGGGCCGTGTTCATCTTCAGCATGTTCACCAATATCCTGATGCTGACCGGCCCGTTATACATGTTGCAGGTCTATGACCGGGTGCTTGGCAGCGGGTCCGAGGAAACCCTGCTGGCCTTGTCGTTGCTGGTCACGTTTCTGTTCCTGATGATGGGCCTTCTGGATTATGCGCGCGGCCGGATCGCGGCGCGGGTGGGGGCGCGGTTCCAGGATCAACTGGATGACCGCGTGTTTCGCGCGGCCCTGACACGGGCGGCGCGGCGCGGCGGGGCGCAGACCGGGCTGATGGATCTTGAGGCGATCCAGAAACTGATGGCCTCGCCGGTGTTTCTGGCCATTTTCGACCTGCCATGGACGCCGCTTTTCGTGGCGGCGATTTTCATCTTTCACACCTGGCTTGGCTGGCTGGCGGTGGCCGGTGGCGTCATTCTGGTGCTGATCACGCTGCTCAATCAGGCGCGATCCAGCCAGCCCATGCAGGAGGCTCAGACAGCAGCATTGCATGCCGACCGGATGGCGTCGCGGCTGCAATCGGACAGTGAACTGATCCGCTCGCTGGGGATGCAGGGGGCCGCATTGGCGCGCTGGCGCAAGCTCAGGGCGCGGTCTTTGGGGCAGGGCATGGCGGCCTCGGATCGGGTTGGCGGCTATACCACGCTGACCAAGACGCTGCGCCTGTTCCTGCAATCGGCGATGCTGGGGCTTGGGGCCTATCTGGTGCTGCGCGGCGAATTGTCGGCCGGCGCGATGATTGCGGGCTCGATCCTTCTGGGCCGGGCGCTGGCCCCGATAGAGATGGCGATCGGGCAGTGGCAATCCATCGCCCGGGCGCGGCTTGGCTGGACCCGGCTGATCGCGCTGCTGTCGGAGGTGCGCCCCGAGCCTGACCGCCTGCCGCTGCCGCGCCCGCGCGCCTTGCTTGAGGTCAACCAGCTGTCTGTCGTGCCACCGGGCCACAACCAGGCCACGCTGCGCGGTGTGACCTTCAAGGTGCTGCCGGGGCAGGCGGTGGGGGTGATCGGCACCTCGGGGGCCGGCAAATCCACCCTGGCGCGCGCGCTGACCGGGGTCTGGCCCCCGGCGGGCGGCCAGATCCGTCTGGATGGCGCGACGCTGGATCAATACGACCCCGATATTCTGGGCCGCCTGATCGGGTATCTGCCGCAAAGCGTGACGCTGTTCGAGGGCACATTGGCCGAAAACATCGCCCGGCTGGATGAAAACCCCGATCCGCAAGCGGTGGTCGACGCTGCCCGCAAGGCCGCCGCCGATGATATGATCCGCCATCAGGTCGATGGCTATGATACCCAGATGTCGGCCGAGGGTGGCCGCCTGTCAGGCGGGCAGATCCAGCGCGTCGGCCTGGCCCGCGCGCTGTATGGCGATCCGGTGCTGTTGGTGCTGGATGAACCCAATTCGAACCTCGACAATGAAGGCAGCGAAGCTTTGAATACCGCCATCCGGCAGATCAAGGCGGCGGGAAATTCGGTGCTGATCATGGCGCATCGGCCCGCCGCGATCAAGGAATGTGACATGCTTCTGGTGCTGGATAACGGATTGCCCAAGGCCTTTGGCCCGCGTGATGAGGTGCTGAAAAAGGTGCTGTCCAATGCCCCTCAGGTCGCGGCCACAACCGGCGACAGCCCAACCCAAGGGGGGGTAAGCTGATGGCGAACCCTGATCCGCAAATGGCCTGGTCGGTGCGCTGGCCGATGACATTGGGGCTGCTGACGCTTCTGGTTCTGGTCGGTGGCTTCGGGGCCTGGGCGTCGCTGTCGAACATCGCCGGTGCCATCGTCGCCCCCGGCCAGATCGAGGTTGATCAGAACCGGCAGGCCATTCAGCACCCCGAGGGCGGGGTCGTGGCCTCGTTGCTGGTGCGCGAAGGGCAATTGGTGGCCGAAGGTGACATCCTGCTGCGCCTCGATGGTTCGGTGATCCGGTCGAACCTGGCCGTGGTCGATGCCCAGTATAACGAATGGCGCGCCAGGCGGGTCCGGCTGGTGGCCGAACGCGACGGGCTGGACGCGGTCATCTTTCCCGATGATGTGGTCGCCGCCGCTGCGGATAACGCGGAGTTGCGTGAAATCCTGACCGGGCAGCGCAACCTGTTTGCGGCCCGCGCCGAAAGCCTGGGTCAGGAGGTCGGTCAGATGCGCCGCCGCGCCGAACAGACCGCGGCCCAGCTTGACGGCATCGCCGCGCAACGCGCCGCCCTGGTCGAACAGCGCGATCTGGTCACGCAGGAGCTGATCAATGTGCAGAACCTGGTTGATCGGGGCCTGTCCGAGGCTTCCCGTGCGCTGACCCTGCGGCGCGAAAGCGCCCGGCTGTTGGGCAGGATCGGTGAGCTTGACGCCAGCGCCGCCGAGGCCGAGGGCCGCATTACCGAGATCGAACTGGCGATATTGCAGCTTCACACTGCCCGCCGCGAAGAGGCAATCGCCGAATTGCGCGAGGTCCGCGTCCAAGAGGCCGAACTGGCCGAACGCCGCCGCGCCCTGATCCGGCAATTGGATCAGATGGAGATGCGCGCGCCGGTCAGCGGAATCGTCTATGGCCTGCGCGTCTTTGGTCCGCGATCTGTGGTGCAGGCGGCGGAACCGGTGCTGTATCTGGTGCCGCAGGACCGCCCGCTGGTGATCTCGACCCGCGTCAGCACCACCAATGTCGATGAGGTCTATACCGGTCAGGATGTCGTGCTGCGCTTTCCGGTCTTTGACGCGCGCACCACCCCGGAACTGGCCGGCCGGGTCAGTCAGGTTTCCGCCGATGCCTTTACCGACGAGACCACAGGCGTCAGTTTCTACGAGGTCGAGATTGTCCTGAACGAGGGTGAGATTGACCGGCTGGAGGATGAAACCCTGCTGCCCGGAATGCCGGTCGAGGCCTATATCCGCACCGCCGACCGAACCCCCCTGGCCTATCTGCTGCGCCCGCTGACCGATTATTTCAACCGCGCCTTCCGCGAAAGCTGATCCGCGGCTTTCCCCGCAGCGGGCGCGGCGCTAACGTGCCCGTCGAATCGACAATGCGGAGACAAGCGAATGAGCAATTATGAGGCCCGGCTGGCAGAGCTTGGCGTGACCCTTCCCGACGCCCCCGCGCCGGCGGCCAATTACGTGCCCTTCGTGGTGGTGGACGATATCATCTATGTCTCGGGGCAGGTTTCGACCGGGCCGGATGGGTTCCTGATCGGCAAACTTGGCGCGGATATGGATGCCGCTGGCGGTGCCAGGGCCGCGCGCAGTTGCGCCATCAATCTGCTGGCTCAGGTCAAGGCCGCCTGCGGCGGTGATCTGGACCGGCTGGTGCGGGTGATCAAGCTGACCGGTTTCGTCAATTCGACCGCCGATTTCACCGACCAGCCCAAAGTGGTGAACGGGGCCTCGGATTTCCTGGCCGAAGCCTTGGGTGAGGCCGGACGCCACAGCCGTTCGGCGGTTTCTGCCGCGTCGCTGCCCTTTGGCGTGGCGGTGGAAATCGAAGGCATCTTTCAGATCTCATGACCCTGCCACGGGCCTTTCTTGACATCCCCATCGCACATCGCGGCCTGCATGATGCCCGCGCTGGCCGTCCGGAAAACGCGATCGCCGCCATGCGCGCGGCGGTGGCGGCGGGCTATGGTATCGAGTTGGATATCCAGGCCGCTGCCGATGGCACGCCGATGGTGTTTCACGACGCGACGCTGGATCGGATGACCGGGGTCTCCGGCCCGGTGATCGAACGCGATGCCGCTGATCTTGGCACGGTGCGATTGAATGGCAGCACCAAGGGCATCCCGGCTTTGGCGGCGGTGCTGGCAGAGGTCGGGGCCAGGGTGCCGCTGCTGATCGAGATCAAGGAACAAAGCCGCGTCATGGGGCCGGTTGATGGCGCGCTTGAACGGGCCGTGGCCGAAACGCTTGTCGGCTATGACGGCCCGGTCGCAGTGATGAGCTTCAGCCCGCATTCCGTCGCAGAATTTGGCATCGCGGCCCCGCATATCCCGCGCGGGCTTGTCACCGGCAGCTTTCGGCACCCCGCCTGGGCACCGCTGGGGGCCGCTCGGCTTGGCCAGTTGCGCGCGATCGCGGAATTTGACCGGGTCGGCGCTGCATTTATCAGTCACAACAAGGACGATCTTGAGAATGCCGCCGTGGCCGCGCTGAAGGACCGCGATGTGCCGGTCCTGAGTTGGACGATCACCTCGGCGGCCCAGGCGGTTGAGGCCCGCTCCATCGCTGATAATATCACCTTCGAAGGCTTTTTGCCATGATCACCCGGCGCGTGCGGCGGGTGTTGACAGCGATGGATTGCGCCGCAAAGTGGCGCATCTGATATTGGCCAAAACGGGAGGCAGCACCCATGGACGGCGACACCCAGGTTGAGGTCACGGCCCTTGCCACGCTGGCCGATATCGACCCCGCCGACTGGGATGCCTGCGCCTGCCCGGAAGCCGCAGATGGCGGGCCACCCCTTGATCCGTTCACCACGCACCGGTTTCTATACGCGCTGGAGGAAAGCGGATCGGTC
Source organism: Alterinioella sp. (assembly GCF_058343375.1). Classification (NCBI taxonomy): domain Bacteria; kingdom Pseudomonadati; phylum Pseudomonadota; class Alphaproteobacteria; order Rhodobacterales; family Paracoccaceae; genus Alterinioella; species Alterinioella sp. The sequence goes on along the minus strand of NZ_JBTUJH010000021.1, from coordinate 55,990 downwards.
GGCCCCGGCACCGGCTGGCAGCCGCGCTATCTTCTGGCGCGCGCAGCGGGCCAGGTGATTGGTGCCGCGCCGCTTTATGCCAAGGGCCACAGCCAGGGCGAATATGTTTTCGATCACAATTGGGCCCATGCCTATGAGGCGGCAGGCGGGCGCTATTACCCGAAACTGCAAATCGCGGTGCCCTTCACGCCCGCAACCGGGCGCCGGTTCCTGACCCGTCCGGGGTGGGGGGCGATCGGGCGCGCCGCTTTGATCCAGGGGGGCGTGCAGATTGCAGAAAAGGCCGGGCTGTCCTCGCTCCACATCACGTATTGCACGGGTGCAGAGGCTGAAACGGGCAAGAAAATGGGCCTTATGCATCGCGTCACGCAGCAATTTCACTGGGAAAACAGGGGATATGCCGATTTTGACGCGTTTCTGGCAAGCCTCGCCTCGCGCAAGCGCAAGGCGATCCGGCGCGAGCGCGCCCGCGCGCAGGGCTTTGGCGGCGATATCATCCGCCTGACCGGCAACGCGCTGCGGCCTGAACATTGGGATGCGTTCTGGGTGTTCTATCAGGATACCGGCGCGCGCAAATGGGGCCGCCCCTATCTGACCCGCGCCTTTTTCGACATCGTGCAGGAAAGGATGCGCGGGGATGTGCTGCTGGTGCTGGCAATGCGCGAAGGGCGCGCTGTTGCGGGGGCGCTGAATTTTCTTGGCCGCGATGCGCTGTTCGGGCGCTATTGGGGCTGCTCTGAGCATCACCCCTGCCTGCATTTCGAGCTTTGCTATTATCAGGCCATTGAGGCCGCCATCACCCGTGGGTTGGCCCGGGTCGAGGCGGGCGCGCAGGGGGATCACAAACTGGCGCGCGGTTATCTGCCGGTGGCCACGCATTCGCTGCACTGGATGGCCGATCCCGGCTTTTCCGATGCCGTGGCGCAGTATCTGGAGGCCGAGCGCGACGCGGTGGAAGATGATATCGAGGTGCTGACGGGCTATGGCCCGTTTCGAAAGGCGCAAGCGGAGGAACAGCAATGACCGAGAAACTGACAAGGACCGAACGGGCCGGCGATCTGGCAGAGCTGCTGAGCAACGGATGGGCCATGGTCGAGGGGCGCGACGCGATCACCAGGACCTATATCTTTCGCAATTTCATCGACGCATTCGGCTGGATGACGCGGGCCGCGATCTGGGCCGAGAAGTGGAACCATCACCCGGAATGGTCAAACATCTACAAGAGCGTCGTGGTAACGCTTGCCACGCATGATGTGAACGGGCTAAGCGCGCTGGATATCAAACTGGCGCGCAAGATGGATGCGCTGGCGGGCTGAAAACAGGAAACCAAACCGACATGACCCAGGAATTTTTCATAGATATCGCGGTCAACGCCGTTACCGCCCTGATCATCTTGATCGTGGCGCTGTGGTTCGGTGGCTGGTTCAAGGCGCGCATCATCCGGCTTTCGGATCTGAACGACCGGTTCGACCGCACGCTGGCCGGTTTCCTCGGATCGATGGCGCGCTATGGCATTCTGGCCCTGGCGGTTGTGTTCATCCTGGGCCGGTTCGGCATTCAGACGACATCGCTGGCGGCCATTATCGGTGCCGCCGGGCTGGCCATCGGTCTGGCCTTGCAGGGCTCGCTGGCAAATCTGGCGGCGGGTGTGCTGCTGGTGGCGTTCCGGCCCTTCAAGGCGGGCGATTATATCAACGCCGGCGGGCAATCGGGAACGGTTGACATGATCACGCTGTTTACCACCGAAATGACCACGCCCGACAACGTCAAGATCATCGTGCCCAATGGCGATATCTTCGCCTCCGCCATCACCAATTATTCGCATTACGATACAAGGCGCTGCGATCTGGTGTTTGGCGTGTCCTATGACACCGATCTGAAGGCGGCCGAGACCGCGATCCTCGCCTGCATCACCGCCGACCGGCGCGCCCATGGCGAACCGGAGCCCTTCGTGAAGGTCTCGAATCTCGGCGACTTCTCGGTCGATTTCACGGTGCGGGTCTGGTGCGACGCCAGCGATTACTGGGGCCTCAAGTTCGACCTCACCCGCGCCGTGAAAGAGGCGTTCGATGCGGGCGGTATCGATATTCCCTATCCGACGCAGACGCAGATTACGGTGCAGGGATAGGGCAGGGGCGCGTGGCCGCTGCCCCCCCATGATTTTCCTCTCGCCAATCGGGGTGTTTCGCAGCCATATAGAGACCAACAGAGGCGTGGTCAGCGGAAGGGGGCTGTGATGTCGCATATTGTGGTGATCGGTGCGGGTCAGGCGGGGTCGTCCCTGGTGGCGAAACTGCGCAGCGAAGGATTTGACGGTCAGGTGACCTTGATCGGAGAAGAAGCCGCCCCGCCCTATCAGCGCCCGCCGCTGTCCAAGAAATACCTGATGGGCGAGATGGATCTGGAACGGCTCTATCTCAGGCCCGAAGCCTATTATGGCGATAACGGGATCGAGCTGATCCTGAGTGCTGCCGCGCTGTCGATTGATCGCGCCGCCAAGACCGTCACGGTGGGAGAACGCACCATCGCCTATGATCAGTTGGCGCTGACCACCGGGTCGGTGCCGCGCCGCCTGCCTGCGGCCATTGGCGGCGCGCTTAAGGGCGTGCATGTGGTGCGCAATCTGGCCGATGTCGATGCGATGGCCCCGCAGGTGGCGAGGGACAAGCGGGTGCTGATTGTCGGCGGCGGCTATATCGGGCTCGAGGCGGCCTCGGTCTGCGCCAGGATGGGCATGCAGGTGACGCTGGTGGAAATGGCCGAGCGCATCCTGCAACGTGTCGCCTGCCGCGAAACCTCGGATTATTTCCGCGCCCTGCACCGGGCCCATGGCGTTGATATCCGCGAAGGCATCGGGCTGGACCGGCTGACCGGTGACACCGATGTCACCGGCGCGGTGCTGTCGGATGGCAGCGAACTGGATTTCGACATGGTCATCGTGGGGGTTGGCATCACGCCGGCAACCGCGCTGGCGGAAGCCGCAGGAATTGCGATTGAAAATGGTATCCGAACCGATGCGCAGGGGCGCACCTCTGATCCTGCGATCTGGGCCGCAGGCGATTGCGCCTCGCTGGTCTATAAAGGCAATCGTATCCGGCTGGAATCGGTGCAGAACGCCATTGATCAGGCGGAATGCGTGGCGTTGAACATGTTGGGCGCAGAGAAGGATTATGCGCCTTACCCGTGGTTCTGGTCCGATCAATACGACAGTAAGCTGCAAATCGCCGGGCTGAATACCGGCTATGACCGCGTCGTGGTGCGGCCGGGCGAGGGCGATAGCCTGTCGCATTGGTATTTTGCGGGCGACACGCTGCTGGCGGTTGATGCGATGAACGATCCGCGCGCCTATATGGTCGGCAAACGCCTGCTTGAAGCGGGCAAAAGCCCTGCCGCAGAGGTGGTGGGCGATGTGGGCGTCGACCTGAAAACGCTTCTGCGCGGATGAGGATCATCGCAGGCGCGCAAAAGGGCAGAACGCTGGCATCGGTGGGCAAGGGCGATGCGGGCGCGCATCTCAGGCCGACCTCGGACCGGGTCCGTGAAAGCCTCTTCAACCTTCTGGTCAATGGCGGCTATGGCGACCCGATCACCGGTGCCCGCGTGCTGGATCTTTTTGCAGGCACCGGGGCCTTGGGGCTCGAGGCGCTGTCACGCGGGGCCGGGTTTTGCTGTTTCGTTGATGACGGCATCGCGGCGCGGGCGCTGCTGCGCGAAAATATCGGGCTATGTTCGGCGCAGGGCGCATCGCGGATCTTTCGCCGCGATGCCACCCGTCTGGGCGCGGTTCAAAAGGCCCCGTTCGATCTGATCTTTCTTGATCCGCCCTATGGCAAGGGGCTGGGGGAAAAGGCGCTGGCCTCCGCTCTGGCGGGGGGATGGATCGCGCCGGATGCGCTGATCATCTGGGAGGAAAACACCGCTCCGGTGGTGCCGGATGGCTGCATGATGCAGGACCAGCGCCGCTATGGCGACACGCTGATCACCCTGCTGCGGGCCCCGTGACCCGGGAGGCCCGCGCGGCGTAAAAAATGACCGCCCGGCAAGGGGCGGTCATTCGCTGCCGGCAGGGGGCGTCAGTTGCTGGCACCGCCCCGCGTGGCCGCGACGGCGGCGCGCGCATCGGCCACCAGGCCGTCGCCATCCAGACCGCGCCCATTGGCCTCGATGATCCAATCGGCGATCACCTCATCGCCCAGGGCCCGTATTTCGGCGGTGACCTCGGGCGACAATTCGGCGATCTCATTGCCCGAGGCGGCCATCACTTCACGGCCGACAATATCGCCCTGATCATGGGCGCGCCCGGCCCAGGCCGAGGCCATCATGCCGGAATTGGCGTCGATCACGGCGCGCAGATCCTCGGGCAGACCCTCATAGACATCGCGGTTCATCGCCCAGATGAAATAGAGGTTATAGAGTGAATAATCCCCGGCCACATCGGTATGGCTGTCGGTCAACTCATCCAGCCGCAGCGATGGGGCCATTTCCCAGGTGATGACCCCGCCATCGACAATCCCCCGGCTCAGGGCTTCGGGAAAGGCCGGCACCGGCATTCCAATCGGCGTCGCGCCAAGCCGTTCAAGCAGCAGATTGGCCGGGCGCGAGGGCCCGCGCAGGCGCAGCCCGTCGAAATCATCCACGGTTTCAATTGCCGGGCCGATCTTGTGCACCAGGCCACGGCCATGCATATGCGCGGCGATCACCTGCACATCGGCGAAATCATCCATCAGGTTCTGCTCGGTGAACAGCCACGCCGCGCGGCTGGCCTCCTCGGCCGATTTCGTGGTCATGAAGGGCAGTTCCAGCGCCTCGACCTCGGGGAAGCGACCGGGCTGATAGCCGGGGATCACCCAACCGCCATCAATCACGCCGTCACGGATCAGATCATATTGGCTGGGGGCCGTGCCGCCAAGCTGCATGAAAGGGTAGATCTCTACCGCGATGCGGCCGTTTGACTGTTCTTCGATGGCGCGTGCCCAGGGTTCCATGAAATAGCTCGGATTGGCCGATGCAGGCGAGACGAAATGCTGGAACCGGAGGGTGATTTCCTGCGCCCCGGCGACGGTTGACGTTACGGAAACCACGGCGGATATTGCGAGGGTCTTCAGCAGGGGCATATTCGGCCTCTTGTTTGATTGCAGGGGGAGCCTTCATATGTAGTGCAGCGCGCAAAGAGGTTACAGGCACAGGTGGTCGATAATGCACCGCATTCACAAGACATGATGCCGCAGCGCGCATGCTGTGTTGCTTGTGCCTGCCGCCGCGATATGCGACCGTCCGGGCAATCAGAAAACAACGCATAAATGCATCCACAGGCCATGCCGGACCCCCGTTCCCTTTTGTCTTCCGTCTTCGGATTTTCCGCCTACCGCCCCGGGCAGGAGGAGATCGTGGAGGCCGTGGTTGCAGGCCGCAACGTGTTGGCGATCATGCCCACGGGCGGCGGCAAATCACTGTGTTTTCAACTGCCCGCGCTTTGCCGTGAGGGCGTCACCGTGGTGATCTCGCCCTTGATTGCGCTGATGCGTGATCAGGTGCGCGGGTTGCGCGAAGCGGGGGTCGAGGCGGGGGCGCTGACCTCGGGCAACACCGAAGAAGAAACCGATGCGGTCTGGGCGGGGCTTGAGGCGGGCACGTTGCGGCTGCTTTACATGGCCCCCGAACGGCTGGCCTCGGGCGGCACCGAACGCATGCTGCGGCGCGCCGGCGTGTCGTTGCTGGCGGTCGATGAGGCCCATTGCGTCAGCCAGTGGGGCCATGATTTCCGGCCCGATTACCTGCGCATCGGGGCGCTGCGCCGGGCGCTGGACGTGCCGCTTGCCGCCTTTACCGCAACGGCGGATGCCGAAACCCAGGCCGAGATTGTCGAACGCCTGTTTGATGGTGTCCCACCGGTCCGTTTCCTGCACGGTTTTGACCGGCCCAATCTCAACCTTGCCTTCGAGGTCAAGAACCAGCCGCGCACCCAGATCCTGAGCTTTGCCGCCGCCCGCAAGGGCCAATCCGGCATCGTCTATTGCGGCACCCGTGCCAAGACCGAAACGCTGGCGCAGGGGCTGCGCGAGGCCGGGCATAATGCCTGCCATTATCATGGCGGGATGCAGGCCGAGGACCGCCGCATCGTCGAGCGTCGCTTCGCGGTCGAGGATGGCTTGATCGTGGTCGCCACCGTGGCCTTTGGCATGGGCGTGGACAAACCCGATATCCGCTGGGTGGCGCATGCCGATCTGCCCAAATCCATCGAAGCCTATTATCAGGAGATTGGCCGTGCCGGCCGCGACGGGGCCCCCGCCGATACGCTGACCCTGTTTGGCCCCGATGACATTCGCCTGCGCCGCAGCCAGATCGACGAAGGCCTGGCCCCGGCGGATCGCAAGGTGGCCGATCACGGGCGGCTCAATGCGCTGCTGGGGCTGGCCGAGGCGCTGGAATGCCGCCGCAAGGTGCTGCTTGGCTATTTTGGCGAAACTCCTGGCCCGTGCGGCAATTGCGATCTCTGCGCCACGCCGCCCGATACGTTCGAGGCCGGGGTTGCGGTGCAAAAAGCGCTCAGCGCCATCCTGCGCACTGGCGAATATTTCGGGGCCGGGCACCTGATCGACATCCTGCTGGGCAATGCCACCGACAAGGTTCGCCAACGCGGCCATGACAGCCTGCCCACCTTCGGTGTTGGAACTGAATTTGACAAACGCGGCTGGCAGGCGGTGTTCCGGCAAATGGCGGCGCATGATCTGGTGCGCCCCGATCCCGACCGCTTTGGCGCCCTGCGCATGACAGATGCCGCGCGGCCCATCCTGAAGGGGGAGGTCGGCATCACCCTGCGCCGCGACACCATCACCAAGGCCCCGCGCCGGCCGGCCGTGAAAATGCTGGTTTCCGAGGATGACGCGCCGCTGCTTTCCGCCCTCAAGGCCAAACGACGCGCCTTTTCCGAGGCCGCGGGCCTGCCCGCCTATATGATATTCACCGACAAGACGCTGATCGAAATGGCCGAAACCCGGCCGCAAGACATGGATGCGATGGCGCAGGTGAACGGTGTCGGGGCCACCAAGCTGGAGCGCTATGGCGCGGATTTTCTGGCCGTGATCACCGGCAACGCGCCCGCCCCCGATCATCCCGCGCGGCGCAAACTGGCCGGGCGCGAGGCGGGGGCGCTGTTTGATCGGTTGATGGCGGCGCAGGTTGATCTGTCGCGCGGGCCGATAGGGACAGAGAAATACCTGTCCTGCACCCATGCCACATTGCGCCAGATCGCCGAACGCCGCCCCGGATCGCTGGAGGATCTGGCCCGCATATCGGGGATGGGCGAATTGAAGGTTGAAAGGTTCGGCGCGGCCTTTCTTGACGTGTTGCAGGGGGATATATGCTGATTGTCATTTCACCGGCCAAGCGGCTGGACTGGTCGCCGCGCGACGTTGCGATGTCGGAGCCGATGTTTCAGGCCGATGCCGACCGGCTGGCCACGACCGCCAGGCAGCTTAGCGCCAGTAAATTGCAGGCGCTGATGGGCATCAGCCCCGATCTGGCCCGGCTGAACCACGACAGGTTTCAGCGCTTTGCCGAGGGGCAGAGCAAACGCCCCGCCGCGCTGGCTTTCGCGGGCGATACCTATCTGGGGCTTGAGGCCGGGTCGCTGGACCCTGATGAACTGGCCTTCGCGCAGGATCACCTGCGCATCCTGTCGGGGCTTTACGGGCTGCTGCGCCCGCTGGATGCGATGCAGGAATACCGCCTGGAAATGGGCAGCCGGCTGAAAACCCGACGCGGGGCCTCGCTCTATGAGTATTGGGGAGCGCAGATCGCCAAGGCGCTGAACGCGCAGGCGGCGGCGCTTGGCACCGATACGCTGATCAATTGCGCCTCGGTCGAATATTTCACCGCCGTGCAGCGCCAGGCGCTGAAACTGCGCGTGATCACGCCGCAATTTCTGGAGGAAAAACCCGGCGGCCCCAAGATCGTCAGCTTCTTCGCCAAGAAGGCGCGCGGCGCCATGGCGCGGTTCATCATTTCGCGGCGGCTGACCGACCCGGCGGCGATACTGGAGTTCGACACCGGCGGCTATGAATACGCGCCAGAGCTGAGTGCTGAGGGAAAGCCTGCGTTTCTGCGACCCGCGGGTGTGGATGCATGAAAGGCGATTGGGCCTCCGGACAGCCCGGGCGCTTCAGGACGCTGACATTTGCCAAAACCGGTGGATATCGCTTTGGACAAATATCCCAGGCAGAACCAGGCGATGCGAACCATCGCGCCCGGCTTCAGACGCGCATCGGCCCGGTCAGGGGGTTCTCTCGCCAAGACGCTTGGCAATCTCGAGCCGCTTGTAGTCAGGCAACTGGTCGAAGGTGAGCTCTTCCGTCGCAATCTTGAACTGAACATTGTTGACCCAGAAATCTGGCCCTGCGCCTGTGCGCAGCTTCAAGAGGTCGAGGTCGTTCGAATGGTTCGTGACAACAACATTTCCTCGCGAAAAATCCTCCAGATAGACAGTCGCCGTCACCCTCGGGTTCTCTGAGGGGGTTTCGGCGATCAGGTAAACCGTTCGCGCGAACTTGTCCTTTCCGGAACTCTCGAAATGCTCCGGCCCCCTATGGACGACCCGCTGGCCCGCAGCTTTGGACCTGCGCCAGAGATAGAAGCCTCTGCCTGCTTCCTGCGGCGAGTCGATTCCATCTGGGTCTGGTGTCTGCAGGCCCTGAGGTGACCGGTTTAGTTTTATTGCGCCATGGATCTGGCGTGGAGGCTTCAAAAACGGGATGACGGCGAAACTTTCGAACCTGACGCGCCAGATCTCCAGCCCCTGCAACAATGGGTAGAGGTCCGTATTGCCCAGAAGCACATCGATCGCGAGATCGAGCCGATCCCGGAACACCTCGAAGTCTGGCCGCCAGTCGGTTTCGAAATGCCGCGGCTGTATCAACTCTGAAAGAGGCCTCAGGTCGATCTGGATCGGCTCAGCACTGCCCATGTCGCCGCCGCCGATCTGGCTTTGCTTGACGCGCTCGTTCTGCGTCATGCTGGAAAACTCTTTCCGGCGACTGTAGCCGAACTCGACGCCACCGCCAACGTCCACGCCCTTGATGTTGCCTTTCGCTTCCAACCCGACCTTGACGCCCATCTCATGCATCGTCTGTAGCTCTTCAATCAAAAATCGGGCGGTTTCGTATTTTGCCTGCCCGAACACCATTTCTCGCGCGTAATGGGTCCCCCAGGATTCGATGAATCTACCGATTCTCTCTGCCTCGATTTTCGCAAGCAGTTCCGACTGCGCAGTTTCGATCTGTTTGATGCGCTCGCGAAGGGCTTTGACGCGCTCCTGTCTGGCCTCCTCATCCAGCGCCTTGTCATTTGCAAGATCGGCAATGTCGACATTGAGTTGCCTCTTCCTCTCCGCAAAGGTTTTCAGTTCCGGATCTATGCTTGCCTTGTCCCCGCTGGCCAAACGAACCGCCTCGCGGAATTCCGGCGAAAATTTGAGCCCGTCCGTCTCAAGGGTCAGCCGGTAGTGGCTCGTCTGTTGCCAGGCAAAAGTGTACCCGGCGGTGCTTGAACGGGTTTCGCCCCACGACTCGCCGTATTCGAAGCTCAAGCTGCCACCCACAGGCATTTTTGTTGTTGTGACCTTGTTGGACTCGGTGCTCTTTGTCGGCGCACCGGCGCTGAGCGTGACGCCCACATTGAAGGCTTCCATGTATTCGTTCGTCGTTGTTATGACCCGCGAATGGCTTTGGCCCTGCAAGGTATTGATTGTGTTGAACGCCATTCCATTCTGCACGATATAATCACCATCGGCGATAGTGTAATTCCGGCTGTCATCGGTCAAACGCTCGAAGATCAACTGCCGGATGCCATTCTTGATATTGTCGGCAAAGGTTCCTCTTGGGTCGTAGGAACTCAGAACCGGGTCTACATTGGGCAGGCGCTTGGTCGGCGGGCGCAAGTCCCCAACACGGTCTTTTTGCGGCGCGATCTCGACCCGGGTTTTGCCCCCATGAACGTCAAGGCTCGTGTCGGTGTAACCCGTTTCTTCCGCCAAGCCCGGCAATCCGAATACTATAAATGTCACGCCGGCTTTCAAGGGCAATATGATCTCTTCGGCTTCACCGCGCCGCTTCAGTGCAACCCCGCCTTTGACCGTGCGTTGCGTTTCAAAGTCTACTCCTCTGCTATGTTGCCAGAGGCGATCGCCAATCCGTTTATAAACCCCACTTTGGCACATGACAGTTTCGGGAAGCACTGTGATTGACTCGACATATTCTTTGTCATGGTCGTCGCGGACCAGGAGTTCGGACCCGATCGGCAGGGTCAGAGTGGCGATCTCCTCAGCGCGGCCTCCCTTACGTGGAACGACGGCAAGTATCTGCTCCTGCCCGTCAATTAACTGCGTGACCCGCAAAGCCCTGCTTGCAGAAAGGTTGACGATCTCTATGGTCGAATTCGGGGTGGATGGATGTTCAGTCATGATTGCAACTTTTCCTCGGCATGTGCCCTCACGGTAGCACAATCCACGGGTTGGCCATAAGTTCGTTCTTTCTTGTTTTTCTTCGTCAGAGCGACGTCGTTGATGCTGATTGAGGTGAAGACCCGCCTCTTCGGCATCGATCATTTCAATAGCCCATATGTAGGATCGCTGTGCCAAAACCGGTCGGTTTTGGCACCGGCACGGAAGGCGCTGAACACACGAGGAAACCCAAGGCCGCAAACCCTTGGCAAAACCCAGTTTGATTTGGCCGGTTATTGACCGATCAACAGGAGGCCGTCCGTCATCCCATCAGGGGTGGCGAAAAGCACCCGCCGCCCCAACGCTGCCCGCTGCCCGCTGCCCCATCCGACACGCATATGCACAGGATGTGCGCGGTGAATTTCAGCCTTTCCCCTCGACATTCTCGGCGAATGCCACCTTGAACGCGGCCTGTTTTTCGGGGCTGGCTTCGGTCTGATATCTGGCCTTCCATTCGGCCATCGGCATGCCGTAAAACGCCTCGCGGGCTTCATCCTTGGTCATCTCGATCCCCCGCGCGCCGGCGGCTTCCTGATACCAGCGGGCCAAGCAGTTGCGGCAAAAGCCGGCCAGGTTCATCAGGTCGATATTCTGCGCATCGGGGCGGTCGGCCATCAGGTGCTTCTGCAGGCGGCGAAAGGCGGCGGCCTCGATCTCTATGCGGGTCTGGTCATCCATGAAAATTCTCCTCTTGCCCTGTCATACCTGCGCATCGCTCAGCGCGCCGTCAAGGATCGGTGCCAGCCGCAGGGCCCAGTGTTTTTGTTGTTCGGGCGTCTCAATCAGGTCATTGCGCAGTTCGATCAACACATGCGGGCGGCCCATCTCGACGCCATGACGGTCCATCGTGTCCCCCGGCAGATGGCCGGAATAGGGCTCATTATCGCCGACATATATATCGGCCTCGGCGCGCAAACGGTCCAGCAAAGGCAGGGCCAGCCGGTCATCCTCGGCATAGAGCACACCGACATGCCAGGGCCGCATCGCGCGGCCCCGAAATTGCGGCGTGAAGCTGTGGATTGCCAAAAGCACGCGGTCGTCGCGCGTGGCCGCCAGACCGGCCAGAGCCTTGTGGTAGGGGCGGTGGAACGCGGCCAGGCGGCGCTCGGTCTCGGCCTCGTCGGCATCGCGGTTGGCCGGGATGATCGAGCCGTCATAGAGCCGCATCAGCACGGTCGGGTCTTGCTCGCCCCGGTTCGGATCAATCACCAGACGCGAATACCGCGACAGGATCAGCGGCGCGTCCAGCTCGGCCGCCAGAAACCGCGACAGGCCCGCCGCCCCGACATCATAGGCGATATGGCGCATCATATCCGCAGGCGGCAGGCCAAGATCACCGCCATTCACGCAATCGGGCACAAGGTTCGAGGCGTGATCGCAGGTCAGCAGCCAGCGCGCCGGGCGCGTTTGGCCGTCGATCTCGAAGGGGGGAATGCTTTGGGGCTCGTCTCTCATTGCAGAATGTCACATACGCCAGCTTGCACCCAAGTGCCAGTTGTCCTGTAATGGGTTTTGGGACATAACGGCGCCGATGCAGATGTGAGCGCTAACATGAGATTGGATAACGGGCTGATATGAGACGTCAACGCAATGTGAAGATCGTGGCAACCCTTGGCCCTGCTTCGAATGATTATGAGATGATCCGGGCCCTCTTTGAGGCCGGTGCCAATGTGTTTCGCCTCAATATGAGCCATGGCGACCATGACGAGATCCGCGCCCGCCATGCCATCATCCGGCAGATCGAACAGGATCTGGGCGAACCGATCTGCATTCTGGCCGATCTTCAGGGGCCGAAACTGCGCTGTGGCACCTTTGCCAATGGCCCCCATGATCTGAAAGATGGTGCGCCGTTCCGGTTTGATCTGGACATGGCCGAGGGCGATGCCACCCGCGTGAGCCTGCCGCATCCGGAAATTTTCGCGGTGCTGGAACCCGGCGCGACATTGCTGGTCAATGACGGCAAGATCAAGTTGCGGGTGGAAAATTGCGGCGCGGATTTCGCCGATTGCAGCGTCGTTGCGGGCGGTGTGATATCGAACCGCAAGGGCGTGAATGTGCCCGATGTGGTGTTGCCGCTGGCGGCGCTGTCGGACAAGGACCGGGCCGATCTGGAGTTTGTTTGCGAGTTGGGCGTGGATTGGCTGGCGCTGAGTTTCGTTCAGCGCGCGGCGGATGTGACCGAGGCACGTGATCTGGCGCGCGGCCGCGCGGCGATCCTGTCGAAGATTGAAAAACCGGCCGCGGTGACCGCATTCGAGGAAATTCTGGCGGTGTCCGATGGCATCATGGTGGCGCGCGGTGATCTGGGTGTCGAACTGCCGGTGCAGAATGTGCCACCGATCCAGAAACGTCTGGTGCGGCGCTGCCGGGCGGCGGCAAAGCCGGTGATCGTGGCAACGCAGATGATGGAATCAATGATCGAGAGCCCGGTGCCGACGCGTGCCGAGGTGTCGGATGTGGCCACCGCCATCTATGAGGGGGCCGATGCAGTCATGCTCAGCGCGGAATCGGCGGCGGGCGGCTATCCGATCGAGGCGGTCACGACGATGAACAATGTGGCGCTGGAGGTCGAGGCTGACCCGACCTATCGCGACATCATGGACAACACGCGCAAGGTAAAGCGGTCCTCGGTGGCTGATGGCATTGTGGCCTCGGCCCGTGAAATTGCGGAATCAACCGATATCAAGGCGATCTGCTGTTTCACCCAATCGGGCACCACCGCGTCGCTGGTGGCGCGCGAACGCCCGCGGGTGCCGATCATCGTGTTGACGCCGCTGATCGATGTCGCCCGGCGCATGTGTCTGACCTGGGGCACCAATTGTGTGCTGACCGGCGAAATGACGCGCTTCAAGATGGCGGTGATTTCCGCCGCGCGGGCCGCGCGCAGCACCGGCATCGCCACCTCGGCCGATCAGATCGTCGTCACTGCCGGCGTGCCGTTCAATGTGCAGGGCACCACGAATATCATTCGCGTGGCACCTTGCGCCGAACATCTGATTCTGTCTACGGATCTGGAATGATCCTGCCGCTGGATATCCTTTTGTCCGTTTCCTCGCTGATCGTGGGGTTTGCCACTGCCTCGGCGCTGGCATCATGGTCCGAAAAGGTGTTTCCGACCATCGCACTGGCCGTTATGACAATTGGCCTTGGCGTGTTCATCTACGCGTATAATTCGCTACCCGATCCGCAGGGCTGGCGTGAGCTGCCGAATGCCTTTATTTCGGTTGCGGCGCGGATCCTGAACTAGGCTCTTGCCTAGCCCCTCATTTGCCGCTACCTAGCGCGCTTTAACCGATGCGTCCGGCCCAGGTGGCATGCCGAGATGCGTCAGAACCGACCCAGAAAATTGGAGACGGAAATGCCCAAGATGAAGACCAAGTCGAGCGCCAAGAAGCGCTTCAAGGTTACGGCCTCGGGCCGTATCAAGGCAGGCCAGGCAGGCAAACGCCACGGCATGATCAAACGGTCAACCAAGTTCATCCGCACTGCACGTGGAACCACCGTCCTGTCCGCCCCTGATGAGAAAATCATCAAGGGCTACATGCCCTACGCCCGCTAAGGAGGCCTTGAAAAATGTCCCGAGTCAAAGGTGGGGTTGTTACCCACGCCCGTCACAAGAAGATCATCAAGGCCGCCAAAGGGTATTATGGTGCCCGGTCGACCAATTATCGCACCGCCACGCAGGCGGTCGACAAGGCCAATCAATACGCAACCCGTGACCGCAAGAACCGCAAGCGCCAGTTCCGCGCCCTGTGGATCCAGCGGATCAATGCGGCGGTTCGTGCCAATGACGCGACCCTGACCTATTCGCGTTTCATCAATGGCCTGTCGCTGGCCGGTATCGAGGTTGACCGCAAGGTTCTGGCCGATCTGGCCGTGCATGAGCCCGACGCGTTCGGTGCGATTGTGACCCAGGCAAAAGCCGCGCTGGCCTGATCCGACCGGATCAGCGAATATTATCAAGATTATCAAGGGCTGCCCGGTTCGGGCGGCCCTTTTTGCATTTGCGGCGCGTGTTCAGGCCGGGGAACCGGGTTTGGTCCTGAACATGACCGGCCCATATCGCAGCGCAAACAGCGCAAAACCCAGGATCCACAGACTTGCCGACAGGTGCAGCATCCAGACCGGGCTGCCCGGAAAGGTCGATGCGATTCGGGCCAGGGCGGCCAGCGGCAGGGCCGCAAGGAACACGGTCTCCACCCATCCCGCCACCAAAGCCCGGCCGGAATGGCCCAATGTGGCCCGGGTCATCACCGTCAGGGTCATGGTGCCGATCGCGCCCACGGTCCAGCCATGGATCGCGGCCATCGGCGGCACGGATGGCAGAAACGCCGCCAGACCCGCCAGAGCGAACCCCAGGGCGATAAAGCCATAGCCCACGTGCAGGGCCAGCAGCAAAGGCTCGCGCCGGGTGGCCAAACCGCGCCAGCGTGCCAGCCGGGCAATATGAGCCGCGCCAAGCATCAACCCGGCCAGACCGCTCAGACCATTTTGCGGCAGTGCCACCCATAGCGCCAGCCCTGCAACCGTTCCGGCCAGCACCGCCTTGTCCAGAAGGCCAAATTCGGCTGGCAAGTCTGCGGCACCCTTGGCCTTCAGCCAATTGCGTGTGAATGCCGGGATGATGCGTCCGCCGATCAGGCAGATCAGCCCGATCAGCACCGCGATGCCAAGGCGCGGACCATACAGGGCAGCCCCTGCCCATACTTCCCAATAGAACAGAATATTGGCGAGCAGAAACAGCACCACAATACCAAGCACCGGCAGATTGCGCTTGTTGCCGCCGGCGATGATCTCACGCCCTGCAAACGCGCTGAAGAGCACCGGAAAGGACAGATCCAGCGCAATCAACGCGCCAAGCGGCAGCCCGGTGTCGAACAAAAACCCGATCCGCGCGGCCAGCCATAATGCGGCCAGCCCGGCCAGCGGCGCGCCGGACAGGGCCGGGCGCTTGGTCCAGTTCGGGATCGCCGTCAGCAAAAACCCGCACAGCACCGCGCCGCCATAGCCAAAGATCAGCTCATGGCTGTGCCAATCGACCGGCAGCAACGGCCCGGGCAGGGCGATGCCCCCGGCCCAATAGGTGATCCAGAGGGTCATCGAAACTGCGGCCCAAATGGCGGCCATCAGGAAAAATGGGCGGAAACCCAGGCTGAAGAATGGCATGGCGCGCGCTTTCTGAGTGATTTGCCTGGGAATGTAGCGGTCCTTGGCGCGGGCGCTATGCGGCGAATTGGTCATGCGCTTCGCGATCCCGGGGCCTGCGTGCAAACGGCCACCGGCTTGCGTTCAGGCAAAGTTCTGCTAGCACGGCGTCGAAACGAGACAAGAGGCACCGGGGTGATGGACGATCTGCGCGAAAAATATCTGGCGGCAATTGCGGGCGCGACCGATGAGGCCGGGCTTGAGGATCTGCGGGTCAGGGCCGTCGGCAAGAAGGGCGAGATCAGCCTGAAGATGCGCGAACTTGGCCGCATGAGCCCCGAGGAACGCAAGGTCGCGGGGCCGGCGCTGAATGCGCTCAAGGATGAGGTGAACTCGGCCCTGGCCGCGCGCAAGGCAGCACTTGGCGATGCCGCGCTGGAGCAACGCTTGCGCGCCGAATGGCTGGATGTGACGCTGCCCGCGCGGCCGCGCCGGATGGGCACGATCCACCCGGTCAGCCAGGTCACCGAAGAAGTCACCGCGATTTTCGCCGATATGGGGTTTGGCGTGGCCGAAGGCCCGCAGATCGAGACCGACTGGTATAATTTCGACGCATTGAACATCCCCGGCCACCACCCGGCGCGGGCCGAGATGGACACGTTCTATACCCATCGCGCGCCAGGCGATGAGCGCCCGCCGCATGTGCTGCGCACCCATACCAGCCCGGTCCAGATCCGCCATATGGAGGCCCATGGCGCGCCCTGCCGGATCATCTGCCCGGGCCGCGTCTATCGCGCCGATTATGACCAGACCCACACGCCGATGTTCCATCAGGTCGAAGGGCTGGCGCTGGACAGGGACATCTCGATGGCCAACCTGAAATGGGTGCTGGAAGAATTCTTTTCCGCCTTTTTCGGGGCCAAGGTCAAAACCCGGTTCCGGGCCTCGCATTTTCCCTTCACCGAACCCTCGGCCGAGGTCGATATCCAGTGCTCCTGGGAAGGCGGCACCGTGAAGGTCGGCGAAGGCGATGACTGGCTGGAGGTGCTCGGCTCGGGCATGGTGCACCCCAAGGTGTTGCAGGCGGGCGGGATTGATCCGGCCCAGTGGCAGGGCTTTGCGTTTGGCATGGGCATCGACCGCATCGCCATGCTGAAATACGGCATCCCCGATCTGCGCGCATTCTTTGATTCAGACCTGCGCTGGCTGCGCCATTACGGATTTTCGGCGCTGGATGTGCCGACGATCCATGGCGGGTTGAACGGGTGAGCTTTGCCAAATAGGGATGATGAATATTTGCGTTAACTGCTCTTCAAATTTGAAGAGTCTGAAAAATATCAGATCTTGATACACCCTGTGCTGAATCCAAGCGCGGAACAACAAAAAGAACACTATCACATTCTGCTTGCGTGTGATGCGGGCTTGATGTGCCAGGAAAGCGAAAGGGCTTTTCGCCTCACTTCTCAAGGCCATGATTACATCGCGAGCATTCGCTCCGATACGATTTGGAAGAAAACCAAGGATGGGGCAGCGAGAATTGGTGGCGCGTCTCTTGGTGTCATGAAAGACCTTGCCCTTGTATATGTAAAACAAGAACTCTCGGAGAAACTCGGCGTCGATCTGTAGTCACTCGGAATCAATCCCCCTCCGCCCGACCTGAATATGCACAGCTTTATATGACCTGCGTGCCGGATGTGCCCTCGATTCCGCTTCTGCGGCGTCGCGCCGGAACCGTTTGACGACGCAACCGGGCCATGCGGATATTGGCGCATTGCGCTACGCTTCTTTCGTTCCATAGGAGGCGTCCAGATGCTCAAATCCCTTTCCAACTTCCTTACCCTGACGCTTGGCAATTGCTTTGATGCGCCCGGCACCATCCGGGCCGAGGCGCGTTGAATGACAACCATCCTGATCGTCGAATCGAACCCGCCCGATTATCCGCAGGACGCGCCTCTGTTTCAGGCGGCGCTGGCTCAGATCGCACCGGGCGCGGAAACACGGGTGGCGCGCCCGCTTGCGGCACCCGTTTTGCCCGACATGCTGGATGGTGCGGAGGGTGTGATCTTTACCGGCTCGGCTGTTGCCTGGCGCGTCGATACCCCCGAGGGCGCGCCGCTCTGGGCCGCGATGGAGCAAGTATTCGCCAAGGGACTGCCGACATATGGCTCGTGCAACGGGATGCAACTGGCGGCCTGCGTGCTTGGCGGGGCCTCAGCGGCGTCGGCCAACGGGCAGGAACGCGGGTTGGCGCGGGGCATCACCCTGACCGGGGCGGGCCTGACGCACCCGTTTCTGGCCGGGCGGCGGCAAGGTTTCAGCGTGCCCTGCATCCACAGC
The DNA here is from genome assembly GCF_058343375.1 of Alterinioella sp. Taxonomy (NCBI): domain Bacteria; kingdom Pseudomonadati; phylum Pseudomonadota; class Alphaproteobacteria; order Rhodobacterales; family Paracoccaceae; genus Alterinioella; species Alterinioella sp. Next base: position 38,013 of record NZ_JBTUJH010000021.1, on the reverse strand, counting down.
GATGAGGTGACGGCCCTGCCCACGGGGGCGGTGCTACTGGCGGGCAACGCGCATTCGCCGGTGCAGGCATTTGCCTATGACCAGAACGGGGTCAGCTTCTGGGGTGTGCAATACCACCCTGAGATGCCGCCTGCCCATATGGCCCAACTGCTGATCCGGGCCGGCGAAACGGACGCGGCGATGATCGCCGATCTCAGGCTTGCCGAAACCGATGCAGGCGCGGCCCGCCGTCTGGGGGCCACGCCTGATGATCTTGCGCCCGCAACCCGGGCGACCGAGCTGCGCAACTGGGTGGCGCATATCCGCGCTTAGAGCATGTCGCTCAAAAGCGGGAACCGGTTTTGAGCTTCTCGGACATGCGAAAACAAGGCGTTAGAGCGTCTCGCGTGAATGCGAATGAACGCGACAGGCCCTAGTCGTTCTTGGCGGCAAACCGGGCCAGCGGGCGGCCTTCTGCGTCGAGAAACACCAGCCGGTCAAGCCCATGCGCAAATAGCGCAGCATCCGCCAGGCTGCCGATCAGGGCGCGTTCCAGGCGCATTGTAGGCTCGTCACAGGCCATCAATGTGGCCATGACCTCACCGGTTTCGACCATGCCTGCGGTCTGTTCCATCTGGCCAAAGATGCTGTTGCACCCGGCTGTGGCATTGAACCCGCCATCGGGCGCAATGTTCAACCCGGCCTCGGCGATCAGAATATCGGCAAAGCGCAGCGTTCCGGCATTTGCGTCAAAGATCTCGATCAGGCTCCAGCGCCCGGCAAAGGCAATCGGGTCGGCGGGCGGCGCGATGATGGGGGGGGCGTCAATCGCATCCATCGCGTCCATGTCCGGGATCTCGAAGCCGGGCATGCGGGCGGCGGCCATATCGCGGATAAAGGCCGAGGCAATGTCAAAGCCCGAGCCTTGCATGTTCATCTGCGGCATAACGGCAGAGTGGCCAGGCATCGGGCCGGATTGAATGATCGTGATATCCGCCTGAACAGCAGTGCCAAGCAGAGAGGCAGCCACAAGGGCCGCAGAGAGGGTCTTCAGGGTCATGTCATGTCCTTTCAATACATGCACGTCCCCACAACATCGCCTTCATATGTAGCATGGCCCCCGGCTTGGTTCAAATATAAAGTGTAGTATAGACACAAAATGGCGAAAAACCGCCCCGCCCAGGCCCCCTTTGCCCTGCCGCCCCGGCTTTTCAACCGGCCGCACATGGGGTAAGCGCTTGGCTGCAAAGACGCAAAGGGACGCGAGACATGAAATTCACCCTTTCCTGGCTGAAAGACCATCTGGAGACAGAGGCCACGCTGGACGAGATCTGCTATGCGCTGAACGATCTGGGGCTTGAGGTTGAGGACCTGATCGACCGCAGCGCCAAACTGGCGGATTTCACCCTCGGCAAGGTTTTGAGCGCGGAAAAGCATCCTGATGCCGACCGGCTGCGGGTCTGTCAGGTTGAAACCGATGCGGGCGTGCAGCAGATCATCTGCGGGGCCCCCAATGCGCGTGCGGGTATCACCGTGGTGATCGCCAAACCTGGCACCTATGTGCCCGGCATCGACACCACCATCGGCGTCGGCAAGATCCGCGGCATCGAAAGCTTTGGCATGATGGCCTCCGAGCGCGAGATGGAATTGAGCGAGGAACATGACGGTATCATCGAGCTGCCCTCGGGCGAGGTCGGGGACCGGTTCGTCGATTGGCTGGCCGCGCATGACCCGGCCAAGGTCGATCCGGTGATCGAGATTGCGATCACGCCCAACCGTCAGGATGCGCTTGGCGTGCGCGGTGTGGCGCGCGATCTGGCGGCGCGCGGGCTGGGGCGGTTGAAACCGCTGGACGCGGTCGAGGTGGCGGGAACTTTCGCCAGCCCGATCGGGGTGACGATTGATACGGATACACTGGCGGATTGCCCGCATTTTACCGGCCGCGTGATCAAGGGCGTCCGCAATGGGCCGTCGCCCGCGTGGTTGCAGGACCGGCTGCGCGCCATCGGGCTGCGGCCAATATCGGCGCTGGTCGATGTGACCAACTTCTTTACCTATGACATGAACCGCCCCCTGCATGTTTTTGATGCCGACAAGGTCAAGGGCAATCTGCGCATTCACCATGCGGCGGGCGGCGAGGTTCTGACGGCGCTGGACGACAAGGAATACAGGCTGGCCGCGGGGCAGGTGGCGATTTCTGACGATGCCGGGGTCGAAAGCATTGCCGGTATCATCGGCGGGTTGCCGACGGGCTGCACCGGTGAGACGGTGAATGTGTTTCTGGAAAGCGCCTATTGGGATCCGATCCGCACCGCCCTTACCGGGCGCGATCTCAAGATCCATTCCGACGCGCGGTATCGGTTCGAAAGGGGCGTCGACCCTGATTATACCCGCGCCGGGCTGGACGCGGCGACAAGGATGATCCTGGAGATTTGCGGCGGCGAGGCATCGCAGGTGGTGGAGGCCGGGGCCGCATTGCCGACCGCGCGCAGCTATACGCTGGATACGGCCCGCGTGATCAGCCTTGTCGGCATGGAGATCACCAGGGATGAGCAGGCCCGCATCCTGACCGCGCTCGGGTTTTCGACCAGCGGGGCGGGCGATGTGCTGCAGGTCGGAGTGCCAAGCTGGCGGCGCGATGTGCAGGGCGAGGCCGATCTGGTCGAGGAGGTGGCGCGGGTCGCTTCGCTGACCAGGCTGGAAGGCAAGCCTTTGGCGCGTCTTGTGGCCGGTGTGCCAAAGCCGGTTCTGACACCGATGCAGCTGCGCGAACGCGCCGGGCGGCGGATGCTGGCGGCATTGGGCTATAATGAATGCGTGACCTACAGTTTCATCGACCGGGCCAGCGCAGAATTGTTTGGCGGCGGGTCTGACGCCACCATGCTGGAAAACCCGATCTCCAGCGAGATGAGCCATATGCGCCCGGCGCTGTTGCCGGGTTTGTTGCAGGCGGCGGCGCGCAATCAGGCGCGTGGCATGATGGATCTTGCCCTGTTCGAGGTTGGCACCGCCTTTCACGGCGGTGAGCCGGGCGAGCAACATATCCAGGTCGCGGCGCTGCTGGTCGGGCATGCCGGCGCGCGCGATCCGCATGGAACGCGGCGGGCGGTGGATCTTTATGATGTGAAAGCCGATGCCGAGGCGGCGCTGGCGGCCATGGGCGCGCCCGCCAAGGTGCAGATCCTGCGCGGTGCACGCGAATGGTGGCATCCCGGGCGCCATGGCATGATCTGTCTTGGACCGAAAAAGGTTCTGGGGGTCTTTGGCGAAATACATCCAAAGGTGCTGGCGGCGATGGGCGTGAAGGGACCGGCGATGGCGTTGACGCTGTTTCCCGAGGAGATCCCGATGGCGCGGGCGAAAACGGTATCTCGCGGGGCGCTTAATATCAGTGATTTGCAGGCTGTAGAGCGCGATTTCGCCTTTGTGGTCGATGCCGGCGTCGAGGCGATCAACCTGGCCAATGCGGCGGCTGGCGCGGATCGGAAACTGATCGAGGAGGTCCGGATCTTCGATGAGTTCGCCGGTGCGCAGGCCGAAGCGCAGATGGGCGCGGGGAAGAAATCAATCGCTCTGTCAGTGCGGATACAACCGCGCGAGAAAACCCTGACCGAGGAAGAAATCGAGGCGGTCGGGGTGAAGATTGTCGAAAAGGTTGCGAAAGCCACCGGTGGCGTGCTGCGCCGATAGGGGGTCGCCGCGCGTTTCGCGCGTCGATCCGTGTGGGGGGCCAGCCCCCCACGCCCCCCGAGGTATTTGAGCCAAGATGAAAGGGAGGAAGATTTATGGGGATGCAGGTTTATCTGTCGGGCGAGATCCATACGGATTGGCGCGAGCGGATTGTTGCGGGTGCCGAGGGGCTGGATGTTCAGTTCATGTCCCCGGTGACGGATCACGATGCCAGCGATGATTGCGGCGTGGCGATCATGGGGGCGGAGGAAAACAAGTTCTGGCATGACCACAAGGGGGCCAAGCTGAATGCCATCCGCACCCGCAATGCCATCGAGGCCGCCGATATCGTGGTTGTGCGCTTTGGTGAGAAATACAAGCAGTGGAATGCGGCTTTTGATGCAGGCTATGCGGCCGCTCTTGGCACACCATTGGTGGTGATGCACGGGCCCGAGCATCAGCACCCGTTGAAAGAGGTGGACGCCGCCGCACTTGCTGTGACTGAAACGCCCGAACAGGTGGTGCAGATCCTGCGCTATGTGCTGACCGGCACCTTGCCGGGATAGGATGGCGGCGGGGCTTTTGCCGCCACATCCGTGCCGCCAGACACGTGGCGGGCACGCGCTCTAGTGACGCTGCATTTTTATCAGGTAGCAGCGACAGGACCGGGAAAATCCACAATGTTGAAAGAATTCAGGAATTTCGTCGCGCGGCAATGTCATGGACATGGCCGTGGGCATCATCATTGGCGCGGGTTTTGCGGCCATTGTCAAATCACTGGCTGATGATCTGATCCAGCCCTTTATCGGGCTGTTCACCGGCGGTATCGACTTCACAAACCGTTTCTTCACGATGGACGATGGTGAGTTTGCCACGCTGGCAGCGGCGCGGGAGGCGGGGGCGTCGACCTTTGCCTATGGGGCCTTCATCATGGCGATCATTGCTTTTGTCGTGTTCATGCTGCTGCGCTCGATCAACAAGATCAAGGCAGCATCCGAAGCCACGAAAACCGAAGCGGCACCCGAGGCTGATCCCGGCCCGAGCGAGCTGGATATCCTGATCGGGATCAGGGGCGGCCTGAAGGCACAGGTCTAACCGGTTGCAAATTGCACAAGGTAGAGCGTGGCCATCCCGCACAGGATGGCCACGATCGCGTTTCGGGTCAGGTAGCCGCCAATAACAGCTGTCGCCGCGGCCGCAAGGCGTGCGGGATCGGTCTGACCGCCGGTGGCTTCGGGCCAGAGCACCATGGGCGTGATCAGCGCCGGCAGAATCGTGACGGCGGTATAACGCAGGTGGCGCAGCACCCAGGCCGGAAATGTGCGATTGCCCAGAAGGCCAAGAAACGAGAACCGGATCACGTAAGTGCCGATACCGAGTGCTGCGATGATGCCCCAGATCGCGGGGTCGGGCCAGTTGGTCATGGCGTTGTCCGCCGTTCGATCTCGGCCCCGACCATCATGCCGCCAAGTGCCGCCACAAGGATCCACAGGTTATGCGGGATCCAGCCCAGGGACAGCGCCAGCACGATCGAGCTCAGCGCCGCCGCGACATGGGCCAGGGTCCGCAGGCCGGGCGCGACAAGCGCGATGAAGGTGATGGGCACCGCGAAATCCAGCGCATATTCGGGCGGAATGGCGGTCCCAAGAACGGCACCCGCAAAGCTGGCCGCGATCCAGGCCGGCAGAATCGGTGTCGCACAGCCGAAAAAGAACGCAACCCGCTCCGGGATCGGCATCTTGGGGCGATCCTCGAATTGCTGATGCGACAGGGCATAGGTCTGGTCGACATTCAGATAGGCGATCACGGCACGCTGCCAGAGCGGGGCCGGGCCCAGATAGGGGGCAAGGGCGGCGGCATACATCGCCATGCGCAGATTGACCGCAAGCGCCGAGACGATGACCACGATGGTCGGGGCCTCGTCCAGCATCAGCTGAATCGCGGTGAACTGCGCCGCACCGGCAATGACCAGCGTGCTGAACCCCATCACCTGCGCAAGGTTCAGCCCGGCCTCGGTTCCGACAACGCCAAACAGCATGCCAAAGGGGATAACCACCAGCAAAAACGGAAACGCGCCGGTGACGCCCCTGAGATAGGCGCTTTTTGCGGTGGAGATTGCCATGGCGGCCCCTTACCCTGTCGACTCAAAAGCCTCGCTTAGGCCCCTGCGCGCGGAGATGCAATTGAGTGTGCTTGACGACATCGCATCACGATATGTGATTGCCCCGGATCCAAAGGCCGCGGGCCTGTCGCGTGCCGTGGCGGGTTTTGATGAAAACGGCAATGCGGTTCAGACCCGCGTGGTCGAGGAACGCCCGCTGACGATCTATCTGAACGCGCGTGAGATCGTGACCGCGATGACCATCGGCGACCATCCGGAGTATCTGGCGCTTGGGTTTCTGCGCAATCAGGGCATGCTGTCGGATGCTGACCGGGTCACGGGCATCGATTATGACGCGGAGCTTGAAACCATCGTTGTGCGCACCGAGTCCGAGACCGATCACGAGGCCAAGCTGGCGCGCAAGACCCGCACCAGCGGCTGTGCCGTGGGCACTGTCTTTGGCGATATGATGGCGGGGCTGGAGGGGCTGACACTGCCGCAGGCGGAGCTGCGCAGCTCGTGGCTCTATGGGCTCAGCCATCAGATCAACCGCACGCCGAGCCTGTATCTTGAGGCCGGTGCGATCCATGGCACGGTTCTGTGTCACCGCGACCGGCCGCTGGTCTATATGGAGGATGTCGGGCGCCATAACGCGGTCGATAAAGTGGCGGGCTGGATGTATCGGACCGGGGCGGAACCGGCTGACAAGATCCTCTATACCACCGGCCGGCTGACCTCGGAAATGGTGATCAAGACGGCGCTGATGGGCATTCCGGTGCTGGTCTCGCGGTCGGGCTTCACGGCCTGGGGGGTGGAGATTGCGCAGCAGGTCGGGCTGACCCTGATCGGGCGGCTCAAGGGGCGGCGCTTCATCTGTCTGGCGGGCGAAGACCGTTTGTTGCGCGACGCTGATCCGGGCGCGGTACCTGATGAAGCGCGCGGCCACCGCCGCAAAGGGGCCGGCTGATGCAGCACCCTGTCGGAGTGATCCTTGCAGGTGGGCGGGCCACGCGCATGGGCGGCGGTGACAAGGGCCGGCTGATGCTTGGCGGGCAATCCTTGTTCGGGCGCGTGATCGACCGGTTTGAACCGCAGGTGGCGGGGCTGGCGCTGAATGCCAATGGCGATGCGGCCCGCTTCGCCGATCTGGGTTTGACGGTGCTGCCCGACAGCGTGGCGGAATATCCCGGTCCGCTGGCGGGGGTCCTGGCGGGGCTCGATTGGGCCGCGGCAACCGGGGCCACCCATATCGTGACCGCCGCCGCCGACACGCCGTTCCTGCCGCCCGATCTGGTGCCGCAACTGTTGCTGGCCACCGAACGGGAGGGCCGCCCGATTGCTCTGGCCGCCACCCGGGATCCGGCACGCGGGGTGCTGCGCCACCCGACCTTCGGTCTCTGGCCGGTCGATCTGCGCCACGATCTGCGCGCGGCGCTGGCGGGCGGGCTGCGCAAGGTCGTGCTCTGGGCCGACCGGCACGGGGCCGCGACCGCGGTGTTTCCCGACACGCCCTTCGATCCGTTCTTCAACGTCAATACGGGCGAGGATCTGGCCCGTGCCGAAAGGATGCTGGCATGAAGCTCTGGGGTATCGCGGGGTGGAAGAATTCCGGCAAGACCGGGCTGATGGAACGCCTGGTGGCGGAATTTACGGCGCGCGGGCTGCGGGTTTCGACCGTCAAACACGCGCATCATTCCTTTGATGTGGATCACCCCGGCAAGGACAGCTATCGCCACCGCGCGGCAGGGGCGGCGCAGGTGATGCTGAGTTCGGCCAACCGCTGGGCCCTGATGACCGAATTGCAGGGCGCGCCCGAGCCACCCCTGGCCGATTTGCTGGCGCAGATGGCAACGGTTGATCTGGTGCTGGTCGAAGGGTTCAAGCGCGAGGGTCACCCCAAGCTAGAGGCGCATCGCGCCGCTACCGGGCAGGGTCTGCTGGCCCCGGGCGACCCGACCATCCGGGCGGTGGCATCCGACAGCGCGCCGGTGACCGACAGGCCGGTGCTGGATCTCGATGACACTGGTCGCATCGCCGATTTCATCGCGGCGGAGCTGGGGCTGTGACCCGGTTCGATACTATCGTGATGGTGGATTGGTCGGGCGGCAATGACCGGGGGCCGACGCCCAAAAAGGATGCCATCTGGGCCGGGGTTGTGCGGCATGGGGTCAGCGATGCGCCGGTCTATCTGCGCAACCGCCAAGTGGCCGAGGCATGGCTGATTGATCTTCTGGAGGCCGAACGGGCGGCCGGGCGGCGGGTGCTGGCGGGGTTCGATTTTCCGTTTGGCTATCCGGCGGGCGTGGCCGAGGCGATCACCGGGCAGGCCGATCCATTCATGCTGTGGGATTGGCTGGAGGCACGGATCGAAGATGCGCCCAAATCCAATAACCGCTGGCAGGTGGCGGCTGATATCAACGCGCTTTTCCCCGGTATCGGGCCGTTCTGGGGCAATGCCGGCACAACCGATATCACCGGGCTGCCACGCAAGGGATCGGCGCGGTCTGGGCATGGCTGCGCGGAACTGCGCGCGGTTGAGCGGGCCGCCAAGGGCGTGTTTTCCGTCTGGCAATTGGCCGGGGCGGGGGCGGTGGGATCGCAGGTCTTGATGGGCCTGCCGGTGCTGGCGCGGTTGCGAAAGCGATTTGACGGCGCGCTGTCGGTCTGGCCGTTCGAGGCCCCTGAAGGCCAGATCGTGCTGGCCGAGATCTGGCCCTCGCTGATCAACCCGGCGGTCAGGGCCGATCCTGACCCGATCCGCGACCGCGCGCAGATGCGCTTGCTGGCGCAGGCCATCGCCGGGCTTGAAGCGGAAGATCTGGCAGCCTGTCTTGAACCGAGATCGGCCGAAGAGGGCTGGATATTGGGGCTTGGGCAGGCGGCAAAGCTGCTCTCGGTGCTGGCCGCGCCGCTCAGCCCGCCGGTTCTGAAGGATGATTGTTTCGCGCTGCCTCCGGGCGTGGACTGGACCCCGGTGCCCGAAGCCTTGGCCCGGCTGCGCGCCATCCTGCATCCGGTGGTGGGTCAGGATCGGGTGCGGCTTGCGCAGGCGGCGGGCCGCGTGCTGGCCGAAGATATGCGCGCCCGCCGGTCAAACCCGCCCACGGCCAATGCCGCCGTCGATGGCTACGGCTTTGCCCATGCCGCGACCGGTGCGGGTCCGCAGATTCTGCCGCTGGTCGCGGGCCGGGCGGCGGCAGGGCAGGCGTTTTCCGGCATTGTCCCCCATGGTCATGCAATCCGTATCCTGACTGGCGCGACCCTGCCGGGTGGCGTGGATAGCGTGGTGATGGAGGAGGATTGCCGCTCGGACGGGCGCTGCGTGGCCTTCAACGGGCCCGTGAAACCCCGGACCAATACCCGCAAGGCGGGCGAGGATGTGGCCGCCGGTCAGGTGATCCTGACGGCCGGTCAGTGCCTGCGCCCGCCCGATCTGGCGCTTTTGGCAGCGACCGGGCATGGCGAAGTTCCGGTTTTCCGGCGGCTGAAAGTGGCGCTGATCTCGACCGGGGATGAATTGCGCGAGGCCGGGGACGCGGCAGATGATGGCCGGATCTACGACGCCAACCGCCCGATGTTGGCGGCGCTGCTGGCGGGGTGGGGCTATGAGGTGATCGACCTCGGCCGCCAGCCCGATGATGCCGACACCATCCGCACCGCGCTGGATGCCGGGGCCGAGGCCGATGCGATCATGACCTCGGGCGGGGCGTCAGCGGGGGATGAGGATCATATCTCGCGGCTTCTGCGCAGCGAAGGCAGCCTGTCCAACTGGCGCATCGCGTTGAAACCGGGGCGGCCTCTGGCGCTGGCGCAATGGCGCGGCGTGCCGGTCTTTGGCCTGCCGGGCAATCCGGTGGCCGCGCTGGTCTGCGCGCTGATATTCGCGCGCCCCGCGCTGAGCCTGTTGGCAGCTGCGCGATGGGTTGAGCCGTTGCGGATGCAGGTGCCGGCGGGGTTTGCGAAATCGAAGAAACATGGCCGCGCCGAATACCCGCGTGCCCGGATCGCAGCGGATGGAAGGGTGGAGCTGTTCGCATCGGAAGGCTCGGGCCGGATATCGGGGCTGTCATGGGCCGATGGGCTGTTGGAGCTGCCCTTTAGAGCCCAGGAGATCGCGCCGGGGGATCTGGTGACATTCCTGCCCTATGCGGGGTTCGGAATGGGGGCGGGGTTCGGAATGAGGTAGGTCTTGGCGGCCTGTTGGAACAGGCGGTCATCGCGCCCCGGCCCGGCTGCGGTTTCGAACGACCCCGTGGACCACATGAGGCCAGGCACCACCGGGTGGCCCTCTCAATTCACCCCGCGGCGCGGGATTGGCGTTTGCGCTCATGCGGATCCAAATACCGCTTGCGCAACCTGATGGCGGTTGGTGTGACCTCGACCAGTTCATCATCGTCGATATAGGCGATGGCCTGTTCCAGCGACATGGTAATGGGCGTGGTCAGGCGAACCGCCTCATCGGTGCCCGACGCGCGCACATTGGTCAGCTTCTTGCCCTTCAGCGGGTTCACTTCCAGATCATTGTCGCGGCTGTGTTCGCCGATGATCATGCCGGTGTAGATCGGGGCCTGCGGGCCGATGAACATCTTGCCGCGATCCTCCAGGTTCCACAGCGCATAGGCCACGGAAACGCCGTTTTCCATCGAGATCAGAACACCCTGGCGGCGGCCGGGGATCGGGCCCTTGAAGGGTTCCCAGGCGTGGAAAACGCGGTTGAGAACGCCGGTTCCGCGCGTGTCGGTCAGAAATTCACCATGATACCCGATCAGCCCGCGTGACGGGATATGCGCGATGATCCGTGTCTTGCCGGCCCCGGCCGGTTTCATCTCGGTCAGTTCACCCTTGCGGGTGCCGGTCAGTTTCTCGATCACGGCCCCGGAATATTCGTCATCGACGTCGATGGTGACCTCTTCGATCGGCTCCAGCCTGGTTTCGCCGTCATCGCGGAACAGAACCTGCGGCCGGGAGATGCTGAGTTCAAAGCCTTCGCGTCGCATGTTTTCGATCAAAACGCCCATCTGCAATTCGCCGCGGCCTGCGACTTCGAAAGCCTCACCGCCGGGGGTGTCGCTGACCTTGATGGCGACGTTTGATTCCGCCTCTTTCATCAGACGTTCGCGGATGACGCGGCTTTGCACCTTTTTGCCGTCGCGCCCCGCCAGCGGGCTGTCATTGATGCCGAAAGTGACGGTTATGGTGGGCGGGTCGATCGGTTGCGCTTTCAGCGGCACATCAACGGCCAGCGCGCAGATCGTGTCGGCGACCGTGGCTTTGGACATGCCCGCAAGGCTGACGATATCGCCAGCCTGGGCTTCGGGGATGTCTTGCTGTGCCAGCCCCCGGAAGGCCTGAATGCGGGTGACGCGGAACTGTTCGACCTTTTCGCCGACACGGCTGAGCGCCTGCACGGTCGCGCCCACCTTGAGCTTGCCCGATTCGACCCGGCCGGTCAGCAGACGGCCCACGAACGGGTCGGCACCGAGCGTGGTCGCCAACATACGGAAATCTTCGTCCTGGCGGCTGATCTGGCGTGGTCTGGGGACATGATTGACGATCAGGTTGAAAAGCGCGTGCAGGTCTTTTCGCGGCCCATCAAGCTCGTGATCGGCCCAACCGGCCCGGCCCGAGGCATACATATGCGGGAAATCGAGCTGATCTTCATCGGCATCGAGCGAGGCGAAAAGGTCAAAAACCTCATCCAGAGCGCGGTCGGGTTCGGCGTCGGGTTTGTCGACCTTGTTCAGCACCACAATGGGGCGCAGGCCAAGCGCCAGCGCCTTGGAGGTCACGAATTTGGTCTGCGGCATCGGGCCTTCGGCGGCATCGACCAGCAGGACAACGCCATCGACCATCGACAGGATGCGTTCGACCTCGCCGCCGAAATCGGCGTGGCCGGGGGTGTCGACGATGTTGATGCGGATGCCTTTCCACTCGATCGAGGTCGGCTTGGCAAAGATCGTGATACCACGCTCGCGCTCGATATCGTTCGAATCCATCGCGCGTTCGGCCACGGTCTGATTTTCCCGGAACGCACCGGATTGTTTCAGAAGCTCGTCCACCAGTGTGGTCTTGCCGTGATCAACATGTGCGATAATCGCAATATTGCGAAGGTCCATGAGGGGAAGCCTTAAAAAAACAGGAGTTGGCCCGGCGTTACAGTGGGCGGGCGGCAATGGCCAGAGCAAAACTTCCCTGACGGGGTTTTGCAAAATCCATGTGCGGAATTTGGCGCGCCGGTTACCCGGTCCGGCGCAACCGCATGACGACATCGACCTTGGCGACCTCGTAGCCTTCGGGCGGGGTTGGCAGACCCGCGATCTTCAACTCGGATTTGGCGGCATCGATCAGGGCACCGTCTTCTTCGAAATAGAAATGCGGGTGGTCATCCATCCTTGTATCGAAATAGGATCTTGTGCCATCAACCGTCACCTCCTGGACCAGCCCGGCCTCGCAAAAGGCGCGCAGCGTGTTGTAGACGGTTGCCAGCGACACTTTTTCACCCGCCGACACGCTGGCGGCGTGCAACCCTTCGGCCGTGACATGCCGATCACGCCCGTCACCAACCAGCAGCGTTGCCAGCGACAGACGCTGACGGGTCGGGCGCAGATCGGCCTGGGCCAGCCATTTGGTGCTGCGTTCAAGCGCTTCGGGTGTCATCGGCAAGGTCATCCTTTATGTCCTGACATGAATATAGTGGTCAGATGCAGCAGTTTTCAATTGGAATCGCGTTCCGGGTGCTTAGATTTGCAGCCATGCTCACCTTGCGTCTGCACCGCCACGGGTGCTAGGTGAGGACGGATTTCGGGTGGCAACACCCAGGGCTGCGATAGGAAGGGCAGGGGGCTAATGGCTGGATATCCCACAAGTTTCGACCGGGACGATCTGTTGAAATGCGCACGCGGAGAGCTGTTTGGCCCCGGCAATGCGCAATTGCCGGAACCGCCGATGCTGATGATGGACCGGATCACCGATATTTCGGGCGATGGCGGCGCGCATGGCAAGGGCCATGTGGTGGCCGAGTTCGACATCAATCCCGATCTGTGGTTTTTCGGCTGCCACTTTCCCGGCAATCCGATCATGCCCGGCTGCCTCGGGCTTGATGGGTTGTGGCAACTGACCGGGTTCAACCTGGGCTGGCGCGGCTGGCAGGGGCGCGGCTATGCGCTTGGGGTCGGTGAGGTCAAGCTGACCGGCATGGTGCGGCCCGACCGCAAGATGCTGACCTACAAGATTGATTTCACCAAAGCGCTGCAAACCCGCCGTCTGACGATGGGGGTTGCCGATGGCATCGTCGAGGCCGATGGTGAGGTGATTTATCAGGTCAAGGATATGAAGGTCGCGCTGTCGGCCAATTGACCCGAACAAAGGGAGTGCGTGGATGCGTCGAGTAGTTGTCACCGGATTGGGGATCGTGTCCTCGATCGGAAATAACGCAGAGGAAGTCACGGCAAGCCTGCGGGCGGGAAAATCGGGTATCGTGACCAGCCCCGAGATGATCGAGCACGGGTTCCGCAGCCGGGTTGCGGGCACGCTCAAGATCGACCCCAAGGATCATATCGACAAACGCACCCTGCGCTTCATGGGGCCGGGGGCCGCCTATGCCCATATCGCCATGAGCCAGGCCATTGCCGATGCCGGCCTGACCCAGGATGACGTGGTGAACCCGCGCACCGGGCTGGTGGCGGGATCGGGCGGGCCATCGACCAGTGCCATGTTGGTGGCGCATCAGGCGGTTCTGAAATCAGGGGCCACCAAGCGGATCGGGCCCTTTGCGGTGCCCAAATGCATGTCCTCGACGATCTCGGCCAACCTGGCGACGGCCTATCGGATCAAGGGCATCAATTATTCCATCACCTCGGCCTGTTCGACCAGCCTGCACTGTATCGGAAATGCGGCCGAACAGATCATGATGGGCAAACAGGATGTGATGTTCGCCGGCGGCGGCGAGGAACTGGACTGGACCCTGTCCTGCCTGTTCGACGCCATGGGCGCGATGTCATCCAAGCGCAACGACCAGCCTGAAGCCGCAAGCCGGGCCTTCGATGCGGATCGCGACGGGTTTGTCATCTCGGGCGGTGGCGGTATCGTGGTGCTGGAAGATCTGGACCATGCCCGCGCGCGCGGGGCCACGATCTACGCCGAGGTCACCGGCTTTGCCGCAACATCGGACGGGCATGATATGGTCGCGCCCTCTGGCGAAGGTGGCGAACGGGCCATGCGCCTGGCCTTGCAGACCCTGCCCCAAGGCCGCAAGGTCAGCTATATCAACGCGCATGGCACTTCGACGCCGGTGGGCGATGTCGGTGAGGTCGAGGCCGTGCGCCGGGTCTTTGGCGAAGGCCATGTGCCGCCGATCAGTTCCACAAAATCCATGACCGGCCACGCCCAGGGAGCCGCCGGTGCGTTGGAGACGATTTTCTGTCTGCTGATGCTGAAGGGCGATTTCATCACCCCGTCGATCAATGTCGATACCCTGGCCGAGGGCATCAACCCCGGCGAGGTCGCCACCGATCTGGTGACCGATGCCGGGCTCGATACCGTCATGACCAACAGTTTCGGTTTTGGCGGCACCAATGGCTCGATGCTGCTTTCCAGGGTTGACGGGTAATTTGATGGCAAATTTGATGAACGGAAAACGCGGGCTGGTGATGGGAGTCGCCAATGACCGCTCGATCGCCTGGGGCATCGCAAAGGCGCTGCATGGCGAAGGCGCGGAGCTGGCCTTTTCCTATCAGGGCGACACGTTTGGCAAACGGGTGAAACCGCTGGCCGAACGTTTGGGCGTCGATCTGCTGGTCGATGTCGATGTGACCGATGATGCCAGCCTTGACGCCTGTTTCGACAAGATCGGCGATAGCTGGGGCAAGCTGGATTTCGTCGTTCATGCCATCGCGTTTTCTGACAAGACCGAACTGGCGGGCCGCTTCATCAACACCTCGCGCGAAAATTTCCGCAACTCGCTGACCATCTCGTGCTATTCACTGATCGACGTGGCGCGCCGCGCCGAACCCCTGATGCGCGATGGCGGCACCATCCTGACGCTGACCTATATGGGGTCAAACCGGGTGACGCCGTTCTACAATGTGATGGGTGTGGCCAAGGCGGCGCTGGAAAGCACGGTGCGCTATCTGGCCAATGATATGGGGCCGAACGGCATCCGGGTGAATGCAATCTCGCCGGGGCCGATGAAGACCCTGGCCGGGGCCGCAATCTCGGGCGCACGGCGCACCTTCAACACCGCGCGCGACAATGCCCCCCTGCGCAGCAATGCCACGCTGGAGGCGATCGGCGGCACCGCCGTCTATCTGGCCTCGGATCACGGGCGCTGCACCACCGGCGAGATCATCAATGTCGATGGTGGCTATCATGTGCTGGGAATGATGCAGCCGGAAAACCTCTGACCCATCAGCCGCATCGCCGCCGCGCGGTTTTGGCCTGCGACCGCGCGCGATTGCGAATTGTGACGCGCCTTGCCTTGTGCAACTCTGCGCCGGGTAAAAGCGGAGGGGCCAATGCCGATCACGACCTGTATTTTCGATGCCTACGGAACACTGTTTGACGTCAACGCCGCCGCCCGCGCCGTGGCCGAGGCACCGGGACAGGAAGGCTTTGCCGCCGTCTGGCAGGATGTTTCCGCCCATTGGCGCGCCAAGCAGCTGCAATATACCTGGATCCGGGCGCTGAGCGGGCATCACATTGATTTCTGGCAGGTCACCCAGGACGGGCTGGATTGGGCGCTGGAACGCTGCGGCCAAAGCGACCCGGAATTGCGCGAACGGCTGTTGGGGCTCTACTTCACCCTGGCCGCTTATCCTGAAGTGCCGCAGATGCTGGCGGATCTGAAATCGGCCGGGATGGCCACCGGCATCTTGTCGAACGGCTCGCCCGCGATGCTGCAAGGTGCCGTCGAAAGCGCCCTGATCGGCGATCATCTGGATGCGGTCTTGAGCGTCGAAGCCGTGGGCATCTTCAAGCCCGATGCGCGGGTCTACGGCTTGGTGACACAGCATTTCGGCTGCACGCGCGATGAGGTGCTGTTCGTGTCCTCCAACGGTTGGGATGCGACCTGCGCCAAGGCCTATGGCTTCCGGGTCTTGTGGGTGAACCGGGCGGGCGAACCGATGGACAGGCTGCCCGATCCGCCCGACCATGTGGCGGATGATCTGGTATCAGTGCCTGCCATCGCGAGACGTTTTTCGTGAAAAACTTTCGCACCATTGATGGGTTGCAGCTTGCCTATGACGATCAGGGCCGCGGGCCGCCCTTGCTCTGCCTGGCGGGCCTGACCCGGAACATGGATGATTTTGAACCGGTGGTCGAACATTTCGCCACCCGCGCCCGGATCATCCGGTTGGACAGTCGCGGCCGCGGGGCCTCGGAATTCGCGCCCGACCCGATGACCTATTCGGTGGGGCAGGAGGGTGCCGATGCGCTGGCGCTGCTCGATCATCTGGGGCTGGACCAGGCCGCCATCTTGGGCACCTCGCGCGGCGGTCTGATTGCCATGACGCTGGCCTTTGCGCATAAATCGCGGCTGTCGGGCGTGTTGCTGAACGATATCGGCCCCGATATCGACGCCGCCGGGCTGGGTTTCATCATGACCTATCTGGGTGCGCCGCCGCCCTTTGCGACGCTGGCGGATGCGGTGGCCGGCCTGCCGGCGCGCATGGCCCCCCGGTTTCGCAACGTGCCCGCCGCGACCTGGGCGCAATTTGCCCGCCGCTGTTGGTCGGTGGCCGAGGATGGCGCGCTTGGCCTGCGCTATGATCCCCGGCTGCGCGACGCGATCGAGGCGCAATCGGAAGGGTTGGAACCGCCCGATCTGTGGCCGCTATTTGGCATGTTGGAGGGGCTGCCGCTTGGCTTGATCCGAGGTGCGAACTCCGACCTTCTGACGCCGGAAACAGCGGCCAGGATGCGCGATCTGCGCCCCGATATGGATTATGCCGAGATCCCTGATCGGGGCCATGTGCCCTTTCTGGATGAACCCGGCAGCCTGGCCGCAATCGCCCGATTTCTGGAAAGACTGACATGACCGATATCGCCATGATCGAGGCTGCAGCCGCGCGCCTTGATGGCCACGCAAGGCGCACGCCGCTGCTATCCTCGCCATTCCTCGATGACATCGCCGGGCGGCGGGTGCTGGTCAAGGCCGAGGCGCTGCAACATACCGGATCGTTCAAGTTTCGCGGCGGCTGGTCGGCGCTGTCGGGCCTGGCACCGGATGTTCGCAAACGCGGCGTGGTGGCATTTTCATCGGGCAATCATGCCCAGGGCGTGGCGCTGGCGGCAAAGCTGCATGGCGTGAAGGCAGTCATTGTGATGCCTGCCGATTCGCCGGCGACCAAACTGGCCAATACCCGCGCATTGGGCGCTGAGGTGGTGACCTATGATCGCAACGACGCCACCGCGCGGGATGCCATTGCCGCCGAGATGGTGACGGCGCGCGGGTTGACGCTGATCAAGCCCTTTGACAATGCCCAGGTGATTGCCGGGCAGGGCAGTGTCGGGCTGGAGATTGCCGAACAGGCTGCCGCGGTCGGTGTGGATGCCGGCGATGTGCTGGTCTGTTGCGGCGGTGGCGGGCTGACCTCGGGCATCGCGCTGGCGCTGGAGGCCAAAGCGCCCGGCCTGCGCGCCCGCCCGGTGGAGCCTGAAGGGTTCGATGATGTCACCCGATCGCTGGCATCTGGCCGGATCGAGGAGAACGCGCGGCATTCCGGCTCGCTTTGTGACGCGATCCTGACGCCCCGGCCCGGGCAGATCACCTTTCCGATCATGGCCCGGCTCTGCGGGCCCGGCATTGTGGTGCCTGAGCGCGATTGCCTGCGGGCGATGGCGCTGGCTTTCTCACGGCTCAAGATCGTGCTGGAACCGGGCGGGGCGGCGGCGCTGGCGGCAGCACTTTTCCAGCCCGATACCGTGACCGGCCCCGATGTCATCGTTGTGGCCACCGGCGGCAATGTCGATGCCGCGCTGTTTGCCCATGTCTTGGCCGAATTCGGAGATGCAGCATGACCGACATCACCATTGCCAGTTTCAACGTCAAGAACCTGATCGGGGCCGAACAGGAATATTACCGGTTCGAGACATACACCGATGAGGAATATGCCTGGAAACGCGATTGGTTGGCCGAACAGGTGCTGGCGCTGGATGCCGATGTGATCGGGTTTCAGGAAATATTCACCGAAAGCGCGCTGGCCGATGTGATGGCCGAGGCCGACCGGCGCGGCCAGGAGTTGAACGATGTGGCGCAACCCAATCCGCGCCGCCGCTATGCCCGCAAGGCCATTTTCCGGTGCCTCAAGGTCGAGGGATATGCCGAGGCCGCGCTGAGTTTCGCGCCCAACCTCAATGATGGCGGCCCCGGCGATCGGCGCCCCGGTCTGGCGCTGGTGTCCCGGTTCGGCTTTGTCGGCGAACCGGAGGTCATTCAGGCGGTCACCCCGGCGCTGGAGATTCCGTTCTCGGCGCTTGGCGGCGATGCGGGGGCGGGCAGTTTCACCCTTGCCCGCCTGTCGCGCCCGATTCTGAAGGCCCGGATCAAGATGGGCGGCAAGGTGGTGACGGTTTTCAACTGCCATCTGAAATCCAAACTGGGGGAATTTGATCGCCCCGCAGGTGCCGATTTTGCGCCCGCCGCCGATCTGACCAATTACGACCCTGTGGGTCGCGCCATGGGCAGCCTGCGCGCCGCGCTGCGGCGCATGGCCGAGGCGTTTATCCTGCGCCGAAATATTGTAGAAGAACTCAATGCCGGGCAGCCCGTCATCGTGCTGGGCGATTTCAACGACCATGAGAACGCGGTGGCCTCCGAGATCATCGCGGGCGAGGTGCCGTTCAAGAATTACGCCTGGATGCGCCGCCATGATGCGACCCATGCCGGCGACCGCTATACAAAGATCGAGGCGGAACAGATCCTGGCCGATGTCGAGGCCGCGCGGCTGCATTCAGCCGAACGCCTCTTTGTGCGGAAATCCCTGCGCGACATGGTCTATACCGCCGCTTTTGGTGGCAGGTTCGAAAGCATCGACCAGATATTCCTGTCGCGCCATTTCCTGCCCGAGACACCGGGTGCGATTGGTGAAATGACCTATTTTTCGGTTCTGAATGACCATCTGACCGACGGCTCGCACCCCGAAGCGCCCTATAACAAGCTGGCCTCGGATCATGGTCAGATCATGGCCCATATCCGCATCGGCGCGGCGCAGGATTAACCGTCGCGGCGCAAAGAGCCGAGAAACATTGCCAGCGCCGCGACCATCAGGATCATGGCCAGAAGAAAGGGGGCACCGGGCAGATAGAGGCTGGTGCCATCGCGGGTGAACCAGAAAAAGGCCTGCGTCATGATCAGCGGCGAAATGGTCATCGACATCGCGTTGATCGAGCCGAGCACACCCTGCAACTCGCCCTGCTGGTCAGCGCTGGCACGCCGGCTCATCAATGCCGTGATCGCCGGTGTGGCGATGGAGCCGAGCGCTGCAAAGGGAATCAGCGCCCAGATCATCCAGGCCTGACTGGCAAAGCCGAAGGCAAGCAGCGCAGCGACATCGATGATCAGCCCGTAGATGACCGCGCGCGCCTCGCCCAACCAGGGTATGACAATGCGGACAAGCCCGCCCTGCACGATGATCATGCCGGCACCATACAGCGCCAGCGACAGCCCCACCATGCGCGCATCCCAGCCAAAGGCCTCTTGCGTGTAATAGGCCCAGATGGCGGGGTAGACATAGCCCGCGACCGAATAGAAGAACATCGCCACCAGCATCCATTTCAGGCCCGGCAATCTGCCGATCTGCAAAAGCCCGCCCAAAGGGTTGGCGCGGCGCCACTGAAAAGCGCGGCGTTTTTCGGGTGGCAGGGATTCGGGCAGAACAAAATAGCCAAGCGCGAAATTTGCGGCGGCAAAAAGAGCTGCGGCAACAAAGGGCGCGCGCGGATCAAACCCCGCCAGCAAGCCGCCGATCACCGGGCCGATGATGAACCCGATGCCGAACGCGGCCGAGATCAGGCCAAAGTTCTGCGCCCGTTTATCGGGGGCGGATATGTCGGCAATAAAGGCCGAGGCAGTGGCATGCGTCGCCGACGTGACGCCGCCAAGCAAGCGCCCGATCAACAGCCACCATATGGTGCCCGCCAGCGCCATGATCACGTAATCGACCGCCATCATCGCCATTGATATCAGCAGGATCGGCCGCCGCCCAAAGCGGTCTGACAGGTTTCCCAGCATCGGGCTGAACAAGAACTGCGTCACCGCGAAAGAGGCCACCAGAATGCCGCCCCAAACGGCGGCGTCAGACAGCGAAACCCCCTGCACCTCGCGGATCAGATCCGGCATCACCGGCATGATCAGCCCGATGCCCATCGCATCCAGCACTATGGTGATCAGGATGAACGTCAGCGGCAGCCGGTCAGGCATCCTTGACTAGCCCAGAGACAGCGGCAGCGAAATCGCGTGCCTCAACCGGGGCCTGGCCGAGAGGATCCGCATGTGTCAGCTCCAGCCCCGGATGATCACGCGCCAGGAGCGCGGTCAGCGGCGTGCCGGTCTGCATCGCCTCGTGACAGAGGGTTTTCACGATTGCAACCGCATCGGGGCGGGGCATATGGGCGGCCAGCGCAAAGCTCAGCGCTTCGGCCCGGATCAGATCCAGCGGATCGGCAAGGTTTTTCGC
The DNA here is from genome assembly GCF_058343375.1 of Alterinioella sp. Lineage (NCBI taxonomy): Bacteria > Pseudomonadati > Pseudomonadota > Alphaproteobacteria > Rhodobacterales > Paracoccaceae > Alterinioella > Alterinioella sp. The sequence continues at coordinate 17,589 of NZ_JBTUJH010000021.1, read as the reverse complement.
CATCCGGTCGGTCTGCGGCTGCAGCGTCTCGATCAGATCGGCGGCCAGCGACAGCCCCCTGGCCACGCCCATCACCATCGCGGGCAGGCTTAGCCATTCGGTAAACCAGGCCGCGCCATCGCGTTGCTGGCGGTGCAATGCCGCCGCCTGCATCGCCCCGTTCAGGGCCATGATGTGGCGCGACAGCGCCACCAGCACCGCCGCCCCCACCGGGTTTTGTTTCTGCGGCATGGTCGAGGAGGCCCCGGCCGCCGCGAACCGAACCTCGCCGCTATCGCTTTGCGCCAGCAGGCCCAAATCTTCGCCCAATTTGCCGAAACTGCCCGCGACCAGCGTGAGCCACCCGGCCAGTTCCGCAATGCCATCGCGGGCGCTGTGCCAGCTATGGCCGGGATCGGCCAGGCCAAGCGCCTCGGCCATGGCCCGGCGCAAATCCGGGGCGGCGTCTCCGAATATTGCACCGGTGCCCGCAGCCCCCGATAGCGAGACCCGCAACAGGCGCGGGCGCAATTCATGCAACCGGTCGCGATGGTTCAGATGCGGCCAGCCCCAGGACGCCACCACCGCGCCGAAACTGGTGGGGGTGGCCGTCTGCCCATAGGTTCGCCCGGCCATCGGTGTCTCGGCATGGGTCCGGGCCAGATCGGCCAGACCGCGCAGCAGCCGGGCCTTATGTGCCTCGATCAGGGTCAGGGCCTGGCGCAGCCGCAATACCAGCCCGGTGTCGATGATATCCTGGCTGGTCGCGCCCCAATGCAGATATTGCGCATGTTCGGGGGCCTCCAGCGCCCTGCGCATCGCCGCCACCAGCGCCGGGACCGGGACGCCGTTTTGCCCGGTCTCGCGCGTCAGCCCGGATGGATCGATCTGGATCTCCATCATCGCGCGATGCAGGAATGCGCCGCTTGCCTCGGGGATCATGCCAAGCTCGCCCTGCGCTTTGGCAAGGCAGCCCTCGACCAGCATCATGGCGCGGATCTCGGCGCTGTCGGTGAATAGCCGGGCAATTTCAGGCTCTGCAAAAAGATCGCGGTACAGCGCGCTGTCGAAGGGGCTGATGCTCATGATGTGCTCCGATGTCCGATGGAGGTCAGAAAATCGCTCAGCAAAGCGGCATAGTCGCGGGGCTGTTCGACGCAAGGCAGATGGCCCGCGCCGCGCATCAGTTCAAACCGCGCGCCGGGGATAAGAGCGGCCAGTTCGCGCACCAGATCGGGCGGCGTCGCGCCATCCTCGGATCCCGCAATCACCATGGCGGGCAGGCGCAGCCCGCTGGTCGGGGTGATGAAATCGGCCCCCGCAATGGCAGCGCAGACCCCGGCATAGCCAACGGCCGGCGTGGTCTCCACCATGCGTTTCCAGGGGGCCATCGCGCCGCTTTCGCGAAACTTGCGCGAAAACCAACGTTCCATGATTGCGTCCGACATTGCGGCCAACCCTTGCGCGGCAACCATGTCGATCCGGTCCTGCCACATCGCCTTGGTGGCGATTTTGACGCCGGTATTGGACAGCACCACCGCCCGGATCTGATCCAGCCGCTTGGCCGCCAAACCTTGCGCAATCATGCCGCCGACCGACAGGCCCACCAGCACCGCGTCGCGCACGCCAAGCGCATCCAGAATGGCCTCGAGATCATGCACCATCGCCCCCATCGAGTAAGGCGCGGGCGGGCAATCCGACAGGCCATGGCCGCGCATGTCATAGCGGATGATGCGCAGGCCGGGCGGCAGCAGCGCGACAACATCGTCCCACAGCCGCAAATCGGTGCCGAGCGAATTGGAAAACACCACCGGTGCGCCACCCGGGTCGCCATCGTCGCGGATATGAAGGCTGTGGTCGCCGATTTTGAGGGTCTGCATGGATCTGTGGCCCGGATAGGAGAATGCCCCGTCTTTGTCGGTCACTTGCAACCGATGCGCAACTGCCGCGTTTTCATGTCGCAACGAAACCCACCACAGGGCGCGTTATGGCTTGCAGGCTCGGCACGCGCACCGCATCCTGTGGCGAAAGACAACAGGAAACCCCTGCCGATGACCACAGTCAAAGCCGCCGTGTGCCATGCTTTCGGGCAAGATCTGACGATAGAAGAAATCACCCTGCGCGCGCCCTTGCAGGGCGAGGTCGAGGTGCGGCTGGAGGCGGTGGCCATCTGCCATTCCGACATTTCCTATATCGACGGTGGCTGGGGTGGCAGCCTGCCTGCGGTCTATGGCCACGAGGCGGCAGGCCGGATCACGGCCCTGGGCGCAGGCGTGACGGGTTATGCGATTGGCCAGAAAGTGTTGGTGACGCTGATCAAATCCTGCGGCAGTTGCGGCTCCTGCGCGTCCGGGGCCCCGGTTTACTGCGATGGCAATTCCGACGCCGCCCCGACGATCACGCTGGCCGATGGCAGCCCGGCGGCGAAGGCGATGGAATGCGGTGCTTTTGCCGAGGCGGTGGTTGTGCATCAAAGCCAGCTTGCCCCGTTGCCCGATGATATGCCCGCCGATGTTGCCAGCCTGCTGGCCTGTGGGGTGATCACCGGCATCGGTGCCGTGGTCAACACCGCCAAGGTGCGGCCCGGGCAGAATGTGGTGGTGATCGGCGCGGGCGGCGTCGGGTTGAACACCATTCAGGGGGCCCGGATCGCCGGGGCGGCGCGGATCATCGCGATGGATCTGTCGGTCGAAAAACTGGCCGATGCCCGCGCCTTCGGGGCCACGGATGGCGTTCTGGCCAGCACTGAAAAACCCTGGAAAGAGATTGCCAGACTGACCAATGGGCGCATGGCTGATGCGGTGTTTGTCACTGTCGGTGCCATCGCGGCCTATGATCAGGCGCTGCGGCTTCTGGGGCGCGGCGGCATGGTCTATGCCGTCGGCATGCCGCATTCGGGGGCCAGGGCAGGCTATGAACCGGTGATCCTTGCCGCCATGGGGCAGGGCATTCGCGGCACCAAGATGGGCGATACCGTGCTGGCGCGCGATATTCCCTGGATGGTCGATATGTATGCGCAGGGGCGGTTGCATCTGGATACGCTGATTTCGCGGCGCTGGCGGCTGGATCAGATCAATGAGGCCATCGCCGATACCCGCGCGGGCAATGCCCGGCGCAACGTGATCATGCTGGCATGAAGATCGCGGGCCTTGAGATCTTCATCGTTGCCCCGCCCGATCCCGGCCAGGGCGGGCGCTATTGGATCTTCACCAGGCTGACCACCGCCTGCGGCATTACCGGCTATGGCGAATGCTATGCGTCCACCATTGGCCCCATTGCGATGCAGGCCGTCATCGCGGATGTGTTTCAGCGCTATTTCGAGGGCGAAAACCCCGAGGATCTGGAGCGGATGTTCCGCCGCAGCTATTCCAGCGGCTTCACGCAACGGCCCGACCCCACCGTCATGGGGGCGTTTTCGGGGCTGGAGATCGCCTGTTGGGATATTCTGGGCAAGGCGCGTGATCGCCCGGTCTGGGCGCTGATGGGCGGGCGGATGAATGCAAGCCTGCGCGCCTATACCTACCTTTATCCGCTGCCGCATCATGACAGGGATGCGTTCTGGATCTCGCCGGACATGGCGGCAGAAGCTGCCCTGGCCAGGGTGGATGCAGGCTGGACCGCGGTAAAATTTGACCCGGCCGGTCCCTATACGATGCGCGGCGGCCATATGCCCGCAATGTCGGATATCACCCGGTCGGTTGCCTTCTGCAAGGCGATCCGCGCGGCCGTGGACGACCGCGCCGATCTGCTGTTCGGCACCCATGGGCAGTTCACGCCGGGCGGGGCCATCCGGCTTGGGCAGGCGCTGGAACCCTATTCCCCGCTCTGGTTCGAGGAACCGACACCGCCCGACAATCACCATGCCATGGCCGAGGTCGCGCGCGCCCTGCGCATCCCGATCGCGACCGGCGAGCGGCTGACCACAAAGGCTGAATTTGCCGCCGTTCTGCGCGCCGGGGCCGCCAGCATATTGCAACCGGCACTGGGCCGGGCGGGGGGGCTTTGGGAAGGCAAGAAGATTGCCATTCTGGCCGAAGGTTTCGGGGCCCAGATCGCGCCGCATCTCTATGCCGGTCCGGTGGAATGGGCCGCCAATATCCATCTTGGCGTGACCTGCCCGAACCTGTTGCTGGTCGAGACCATCGAGACTGATTTTCATGCCCGGCTGATCGGCGCGACCATCAAGGTGGAAAACGGGTTCATCGCTGCGCCGGAGCGGCCGGGGCTGGGAATTGATTTCGACGAGGATCTGGCGCGGGCACATTCCTTTACAAGATCTGGGCTGCATCTGGAGATGCAGGATGCGCCCTGTGACTGGCAGAACGGCAATGCCTTTACGGGCGGGTCACCCTAGGGTCAGGACCCATTAATCCTGCATCACTGGTTTGGCAGATTTTTTCGCTGACAAGGCGCAGGGCGCAGGTAAATCTGGTTGATTTTCAAAGCCCTGGAACGCAGTCAGCGGGAAAATCTGCCAAATCCAAGGGACGCTGATTTGCCATCATCTCAGCATCTCGGCGCGCTTGCAAATGGAGCCACCATGGGCGGCGCGCGCCAAACCACTGATATTTCGGCAGATCAGCGCCAGTGGCGCAGGGTTAATGGGTCCTGACCCTAGGGGCAGGGCCCTAGCGTTCCTGCTCATGCGCGTAACGCAGGCGGGCGATGCTTTCATTGCGTTCAACCTTTTTTTCCTGAGTCAGCGCTTCTTTTACAAAGCCCAGATGCACCTCGATCGCGGCGCGCGCGGCATCGGCATCGCGGGCCTGAATGGCCTGATTGATGGCGCGGTGATGGTCCAGCAATATATCGCGGGTATTGCGCTGCCGGAACATGACGGAGCGATTGTAGAACACGCCCTCTTGCAGAAGATCATACATGGACCGCATCATGTGCAGCATGATCACGTTATGGCTGGCCTCGATAATGGCAAGGTGGAATTGCGCGTCCAGTTCGGCCTCATCTGCCGGGTTCCGCTTGCCATGCGCGGCCTCCATCTTTTCAAACAGCTTGTTGATCACTTTCAGGTCGGTTGTCGTGGCCGACACCGCCGCGCGCGCGGCGGCCAGCCCTTCCATGTCCTGACGAAAGGCGAGATAGTCGAACACCGCCTCGTCATGGGCCGCAAAAAGCCGGATCAGGGCCGGTGAAAAGGCGCTGCCCAGAACCTCCGCCACATAGATGCCGGCCCCTGCGCGGGTCGTCAGCAGGCCCCGATCCTGCAATTTAGAGATTGCTTCGCGCAAGGATGGGCGCGACACGCCAAACCGTTCAGACAGTTCGCGCTCTGAGGGCAGGCGTTCGCCGGGGCGCAGAATGCCGCGCAGCACCAGCTCCTCGATCTGGCGCACCACGGAATTTGACAGCTTTTCAGAATCAATACGTTGGAACGGCATGACACGAACCCCCTCTAATTGGTCAGATTAGATGACCAGATCGAAGGAAGTCCAGAGAAAGACCTGAGATCAGCTGTTTGGCCGGATGATAATTTCGACCCGGCGGTTCAATGAACGCCCCTCGGGCGTCAGGTTGGTGGCAACCGGTTCACTTTCGCCGCGACCAAAGCTGCGCACCCGCGACGGCGCGACGCCTTCTTCCAGGATCACCCCGGCCACCGCACTGGCGCGCCGCGCCGACAGATCCTGATTGTATTCGGCCGAGCCGACATTATCGGTATGGCCGATCACATCAACGGTGCTGTCACGATATTGCCGCAGGTTCAGCGCCAGCGCCCGGATATCGGCCTGCAGACTGGCATTGATGGCGGCGCTGTCGGTGGCAAACAAAATCCCGTCCGGCATGGTCACCAGCAGATGATCGCCGCGGTTGTCGATCCGGATCTGGTCATTGGCCATCGAAGCGCGCAGATCGGCGGCTTGCTGATCCAGCGAATAGCCGATGGCCCCGCCCAATGCAGCCCCCGCAGCCGCCCCGAGAACCGCATTGCGGCCCCGGTTGTCATCATCGGCAATCGCCCCCAGAAAGCCGCCGAAAATGCCGCCCATTATCGCCCCGTCAAGGGTGCGGTTCTGGTTCGGGTCGGCTGGCTGAGTATAGAGAGGCTCACAAGCCGCCAGGCCCAATGAGGCGATAGTTCCAATCATGACAAGACGAAGACGGGTATTCATAATGCTGCCTTTCCCAAAATATGACCCGACTTTCGCGGGTCTTTCGGGCGGGACTATAACAGCCCTTATCGGTTACGGCAGAGCGAAATCTTGTCTCTGGCGGAATTTTGCCGGATCATCAGGCCGAGCGCGCCATGTCAGTCTCGGCACTTTCCCAGGCCAGCATGGCGCGTTTGACCGGCAGACCCCAGTGATAGCCGCCAAGCCCGCCCGATTTTCGCAAGGCCCGGTGGCAGGGAATAAGCCAACTGATCGGGTTGCGCCCGATGGCGGTGCCAACAGCACGCGCCGCCTTGGGGCTGCCGATGGCCCGGGCAATCTCGGAATAGGTGGTGACATGGCCCGACGGGATCCGCAGCAGCGCCTCCCATACCTTGATCTGAAACGGCGCGCCGATCAGGTAAAGCTGCGCCGGATCGGGACTGGCTCCAAAGGCGGCCTCGACCCAGGGCCTCAGCGCGGCACCATCCTGTGCAAACCGCGCCTTTGGCCAACGCGCCCGCAGGTCGGCCATGGTCGCATCCGGCCCGGTTTCGGCCGCAAACCCGATGCCGCAAATGCCTTTTTTGGTGCCCATGACCAGGGCCGGGCCAAACGGGCTGTCGAACCAGCCCCAGACTATCCGCAAGCCCTTGGCACCGCCGGCATAGTCACCGGGGCTCATCGCTTCCCATCTGACGAACAGGTCATGCAACCGCCCCGAGCCTGACAGGCCCACCGCGTCGGCGGTGGCAAGCGTGGTGAATTTTTTCCGCAGCAGCGTCCTGGCGTGATCCAGCGCCAGATATTGCTGGTAGCGCTTGGGCGACACGCCTGCCCAGCGTGAAAACACCCGTTGCAGATGCGCCGGGCTCATATCAAGACCGGCGGCAAGCGCCTCCAGCGAGGGGCCGGGCGCAGGGGCCGCGTCAATGATATCCAGCGCGCGGCGGATGACATTGTAATGATAGGCGGTTTCGGTCCGGGGCGGCATGGCAGATGTCTCCTTGGGGTTCAGATGTAAGGCTTCGGCCCATGTCACGCGACCCGAATCTTGCGCCAAAATGAGACCGTATCCCGGCCCGGAATGGCCACATCGCGTTGATCTTCGCCCGCTCTGCCTCTAGTGCAGGGGCTGACCCGCCCCAGACCCGGCAAAGCGTTATGGCCAAACAGCTTCCCTATTCCACGATCCACCAGATTTTCACCCGGTTTCAGGCTGCCGAGCCCGAGCCAAAGGGCGAATTGCACCATACCAACGCCTATACGCTGCTGGTGGCCGTCGCGCTGTCGGCGCAGGCGACGGATGTGGGGGTGAACAAGGCCACGGCGGCCCTGTTCAAGATCGCCGACACACCGCAGAAAATGCTCGATCTGGGTGAAGAACGCCTGATCCAGCATATCAGGACCATCGGACTTTATCGCAACAAGGCCAGGAATGTCATCAGGCTGAGCCGTATTCTGGTCGAGGAATATGGCGGCGAAGTGCCCTCCAGCCGCGCGGCGCTGCAATCGCTGCCCGGTGTCGGGCGCAAGACCGCCAATGTGGTTCTGAACATGTGGTGGCACATGCCCGCGCAGGCGGTGGACACGCATATCTTTCGCGTCGGCAACCGGTCGGGCATCTGCCCCGGCAAGACTGTCGATGCGGTCGAACGCGCCATCGAGGATAATATCCCGGCGGAATTTCAGCTCCATGCGCATCACTGGCTGATCCTGCATGGCCGCTATAAATGCAAGGCGCGCCGGCCGGGCTGCGCCACCTGTCTTATCAATGATCTCTGTGCTTTTGAGGATAAAACCGAATGAACAAGAAATACGACGTCGTCGGCATCGGCAACGCAATCGTCGATGTGATCTCGCATGGGGATGATGATTTTCTGGAAAATATGGGCATCACCAAGGGCATCATGCAGCTGGTGGAACGCGAACGCGCCGAATTGCTCTATGCCGCGATGAAGGATCGGGTTCAGGCCCCCGGCGGGTCGGTCGGCAACACCCTGGCGGGGATCGGCTCGCTTGGTCTTGCCACCGCCTTCGTGGGCCGGGTGCGCGATGACACATTGGGCCGGTTTTATGCCGAACGGATGCAGGCGGAAGGCACCGATTTCCCCAATCCGCCGGTGGAGGGCGATGAACATCTACCAACCTCGCGCTCGATGATTTTCGTCAGCCCCGACGGCGAACGCTCGATGAATACCTATCTCGGCGTCGGCGCGGAACTGTCCGATGAGGATGTCGACCCGTCCGTCATGGAAAATGCCCGCATCCTGTTTCTGGAGGGCTACCTTTACGACAAGGACAAGGGCAAGGAGGCCTTTGCCGTCTCGGCCGCGGCCTGCCGTCGCGCCGGTGGGCTGGCCGGTATCTCGCTATCCGATCCGTTCTGCGTCGACCGCCACCGCGACAGTTTTCGCGCCTTGATCGAGGATGAGATGGATTTCGTGATCGGCAATGAGGCCGAATGGCTGTCGCTCTATGAAACCCATGATCTGGATATCGCGATGCAGGAGGCGGCCCTGGTCTGCCCGATCGTCGTCTGCACCCGGTCCGGCCAGCCGGTGATCATCCGGCAGGACGACCAGGGCATTCATGTGCCGGTAACCGCAGTCACGCCGGTGGATGCCACCGGTGCCGGCGATCAGTTTGCGGCCGGCTTCATCTTTGGCATGGCCACGGGCCGCGACCCTGAGACCTGCGGCAAGATGGGGGTTGCGGCCGCGGCAGAGGTGATCGGCCATATCGGGCCGCGCCCGAAGCGGCCCCTGAAGCTGATCTTCGCCGAGCTGGGGTTGATCTGAGGCGGGCTTACACCGCGCTGTCCACCAGCTCGAAATCATGCGTGATCTCGGCGGTCTTGGCCATCATCGCCGAGGCCGAACAGTATTTCTCGACCGACAGGTCAATGGCGCGGGCCACTTTTTTCGGGTTCACGCCCCGGCCGGTGACGATGAAATGCATGTGGATGCGGGTGAAAACGGCCGGCGTGGCATCGGCGCGCTCGGCACCAAGCTCCACCACCACATGCTCGACCGGCTCACGCCCCTTTTCGAGGATCGAGACCACATCATAGGCCGAACAGCCCCCGGTTCCGATCAGCACCAGCTCCATCGGGCTGGGGCCGGGCGTGGTGCCGTCCTCTTCCTTGGTGCCAAACACGAAATTATGGCCGGTTTCGGATTTGCCGATAAAGGTCCGGTTTTCGACCCAGGTCACGCGTGCTTTCATCTGCTGTCTCCTGCTGTGGTCGGGGGCTGCAATGCAGAAGGGCGCGCCGCAACAGCCTGCCCTCAATCGCCCAGTTTGGCGTGCACCTCATCGAGGTCAATCTCGCCGATCGGCATCTTGTTGCCCGGATTTTCGAAATCATACTTGAACAGCTGAAAATCGCGTTTGTAGATTTCATAGGTCAGATGCATCGACAGATCGTCAAAATACTCCTCCACCGGATGCGCCCGCTTCGGCCCGTGACCTTCTGATTCGTTGAAGCGCGGGATGGTTTCCAGGTCGATCGGGTGCCTGGTCTCGATCGAATCGAGCACGCCCTGCATCCCCTCATTGAAGTTTTCGGTCCAGAAAATGCGGTCATAGCGCCCGCCATTGACGATAAAGGTCGAAATATGGCCCGACATCGCCGACCAATGGATATCGGGGTCCATCGGGCGCCGCCAGCGGATGGTGTCACGCGTAAACAGCAAAAACCGGCGAAAACTGGCGATCTGGTCAAATTCGCCCTTGCCATCCTCACCGCCCACCTCGATGCCGTATTTCTGGATCAGCAGCGGCACAAGATTGCCGCGATAGCGTTTTCCGTTGCGCTGGATGCCACAGATCTTGTCAAAGAAACTGGACAGAATCCGGGTATAGGGATTGCGCACACAGGTGAAGGCAAAGGATTTATGCGCGCGCACATTGGCCTCGATCAGGGGCTGCGAATCTTCCAGGGCCCATTTGTGCATACCGGCCTTGGCATCGTGGATATCGCCATCGAAAAATTCGCCCGAATCCGTGTAATACATGATCTGCCCGATGGTCGAGCAGGCGCATTTCGGGACCACGCGATAGACGACGCTTTCGCTCTCGGTCATCCAGGTTCCGGGAAACCCCATCGTCACTTGCCTCCAACACTTTTTTGCCAGATGTGCGCATTGAACGGAAAAGGTCAAACATCTAGGCTGTCTTTAACCACTATTAGGCCTTATTGGCACAACAATAAGGAAAGTTTGAGGCTTCTGTTTCGCTAATGGCAAAAATTGCCTTCATTTTATTGTGCCACAAGGACCCTGAGGCGGTCATCCTGCAGGCGCGTCGCCTGACGGCCGCGGGCGACTGTATTTCGATCCATTTTGATGCCCGATCGGGCAATGACAAGTTTACCCAGATCACAACCGCATTGGCCGACAACCCGTCGGTCACCTTCGCCCGCAAACGCATCAAATGCGGCTGGGGCGAATGGAGCCTGGTGCAGGCCACGCTGGGCGCGGTTCAAGCGGCGATCGAGGCTTTTCCCGACGCCAGCCATTTCTACATGCTGTCAGGCGATTGCAATTCGATCAAATCGGCGGCCTATGCGCATGATTTTCTGGATGCCAATGACAAGGATTTCATCGAAAGCTTTGATTTTTTCGCCTCGGACTGGATCAAGACAGGCATGCAGCGCGAACGGCTGGTCTATCGGCATTTTGTCAATGAACGAAAGCACAAGACGCTCTTTTACGCGCTGATGAACCTGCAAAAAAGGCTCGGGCTGGAACGCGCCATCCCCGAGGATATCCAGATCATGATCGGCAGCCAGTGGTGGTGTCTGCGGCGCAAAACCATCGAGGCCATTCTCGAACTCTGCCGTGCCCGCCCCGATGTGCCGCGGTTTTTCCGCAGAACCTGGATCCCCGATGAGACGTTTTTCCAGACCTTGGTGCATCATCTTGTCGCCTACCGCGAGATCGAGAACCGCACGCTGACCTTCCTGATGTTCACCGATTACGGCATGCCGGTGACCTTCTATAACGATCACTACGATATGCTGCTGAGCCAGGATTTCCTGTTCGCACGGAAAATATCCCCTGAATCGTCGGAACTGAAGGAAAGGCTGGGGCAGCTCTGGGCCTCGGACCAGAGGGAGTTCGCAATCTCCGGCGAGGGCAAGACGCTGTTCAGGTTTCTGGCTGGCCGGGGTCGGATCGGGCGGCGTTTTGCGCCCAGATTCTGGGAAAACGAAAGCACATTGGGCCCGGAGCGAGAGCTTTTGATGATCGTGTGCAAGAAATGGCATGTGGCCAAACGCCTGCTGGAAACCGCCAAACGCGTCACCCGCACGCGCGGGCTGGAATACATGTTCGATGAAGCCTCCTGCGAGATCCCGCATCTGGGCGGGCTGGAACGCACGCTGGAAAAACGCAACCGCCACCGGCGCGCGGTGATGCGGCTCCTGTTCGATTTCTACCAGGTCGACCGGCTGATCATCTGTCTGGACCCCAACAATGTGGATCTTATGCGCGATTTCATGAACGATCAGTCAACAGCGCGCATTCTGGAAATCCAGTGCAGCTTTAACGACGATTACCTGATCGGCCACGCCCAGCGGGTTGGGCTGGCGCGTGAGGGCACCCCCAATGGCGTGGTCGAGCGCCTGCTGCCAACGCTGCGGCATGAGTTTGACTACGAGGCGACCCGCATACGCGAGGCGGGCTTTTCCAGCCATTGGCGCGTGCGCCAGGATCGCAGCGTTGAAGAAAACGCGGCCGCGATTGCGGAATGTTTCGGAATCAGCAGTGATGCCGCGCGCGAGATTGCAGAAACCCCCTATCTGTTTGACGACTGAGGAGCGGCCGCAATGGCTTATATGTATGACGATCAGAATATCTTCGCCAGGATCCTGCGCGGCGAGATCCCCAATGACACGGTGCTGGAGACCGAACATGCGCTGGCCTTCAACGATATCGCGCCGCAGGCCCCGCACCATGTGCTGGTGATCCCGAAAGGGGCTTATGTGAATTTCGATCATTTCGCGGCCCAGGCCAGCGATGCCGAAATCGCCGGCTTCACCCGCGCGGTGGGCCAGGTCTGCGAGATGCTGGGGCTGGTGCCCGGCGCGGGCGGTGCCGGGTATCGCCTGCTGTCGAATGCGGGGGATGATGGCGTGCAGGATGTGGCGCATCTGCATGTCCATGTTCTGGCCGGTCGCCCGCTTGGCCGGATGCTCGCCAAAGCAGATTGATGCGCCCGGGCGCGCCTCGGCCGCGCCGCGGCCCGGCTTGCTCGCTCTGGCACGCGGGGCCTCTTGCCGGGCGGCAGTGAATTTGTAATATCAGCGTCAGGTTCTGCTCTCAGGCCATGCGAAAGGTTGCTCCAGATGACGATCGAAGCCCCGGAAACGGAAATTGTGGATGCCTGGCGGGTGTCCTGCGATGGCGGCGAAGGGCCCTTGGGTCATCCGCGGGTGTGGCTGTCGCTCGACCGTGCAACCGGTCAGGTCGAATGCGGCTATTGCGACAAGAAATTCATCCACAGCTCATTTGCCGCCAGATCCGAAACCTGAGCTTTGCCGCCCCCGTGGTTCGGCGGGGCAGTGTGGCACGACGCGCATGCGGTCTTGATCGGCAGGCCGGTTCCGCGCATCGGCATCATTCCTGACTGGCGGGCCGCGGCGCGTCATGGCACAGATTATGAACATGCGCGACAGGGAAGGGCTGCATCATGGCATTCGGCAAAGGGCATCATCTGCATCTGGTTGACGGATCATCCTTCATCTTCCGCGCCTATCACGCGCTGCCGCCGCTGACGCGGAAATCGGATGGCTTGCCGATCGGGGCGGTCGCGGGCTTTTGCAACATGCTGCACAAATTCATCGAGGATAATCACGGCCCCGATGCGCCAACCCATGTTGCGGTGGTGTTCGACAAGGGCAGCCACACTTTCCGCAACGACCTCTATGCGCTCTACAAGGCCAACCGCGAGGAAATGCCCGAAGATCTGCGCCCGCAGATCTCGCTGACGCGGGATGCGACGCGGGCCTTCAACCTCGCCTGTCTCGAAATGGAGGGCTATGAGGCCGATGACATCATCGCCACCCTGGCCCGGCAGGCCCGCGAGGCGGGCGGGCGCTGCACCATCATCAGCTCGGACAAGGACATGATGCAGCTGGTCGGCGGCGGCGTCGAGATGCTGGATGCGATGAAGAACCTGCGCATCGACCGTGAAGGGGTGGAAGCCAAGTTCGGCGTCGGCCCGGAACGGGTGATCGATGTGCAGGCGCTGGCCGGCGACAGCGTTGACAACGTGCCGGGCGCACCGGGGATCGGCATCAAGACGGCGGCGCTGTTGATCAATGAATATGGCGATCTGGAAACGCTGCTGGCGCGGGCGGGGGAAATCAAACAGCCAAAGCGGCGCGAAACCCTGCTGACCCATGTCGATCAGATATTGCTGTCGAAAAAGCTGGTGACGCTGGATGAAAACACGCCCGTGGAGGTGACATTGGACGATCTGGAGCTTCACGATCCCGATCCGGAGGTGTTGCTCGGGTTTCTGGCCGAGATGGAGTTTCGCACCCTCACCAAACGCGTCGCCGCGAAAATGGGGGTCGATGCGCCCGAGATCGAGAGCGTGACGCGGCCAGATGACACCGGCATGGACGCGCCCGAAGAAGTGCCGTTCGATCCCGCCAATTACCAGATCGTGCGCGACGCGGAGGCCCTGCAAGGCTGGCTGGATCAGGCCTATGCCCGCGGCTATGTCGCGGTCGATACCGAAACCACCGGGCTGAATGAAATGCAGGCCGGGCTGGTGGGCGTGAGCCTGTCGGTCGAACCGGGTAGCGCCTGCTACCTGCCGCTGACCCACAGCCAGGGCGGCGATGACCTGTTTGGCAGCGACAGGCTGGAGGATGGGCAGATGCCGCTGGAACAGGCCCTGGCGATGCTGAAGCCGATGCTGGAGGATGCCAGCGTTCTGAAGATCGGTCAGAACATGAAATACGACGCCAAGATCCTGAAACGCCATGGCATTGATATCGCACCGATTGATGACACCATGCTGATGTCCTACGCGATGCATGCGGGCGAACATAATCACGGCATGGATGGCCTGTCGGAACGCTATCTGGGTCACAGCCCGATCCCGATCAAATCGCTATTGGGCAGCGGCAAATCCAGGGTCACCTTCGATCAGGTCAAGATCGAGGATGCCGCGCCCTATGCGGCCGAGGATGCCGATATCACGCTGCGGCTCTGGCAGACCTTCAAGCCGAAACTGCACATTAGCCGCGTCACCACCGTCTATGAAACGCTGGAGCGGCCCCTGGTGCCGGTTCTGGCGCGGATGGAGATGCATGGAATCAAGGTCGACCGCGATACACTGAGCCGGATGTCAAACGCCTTTGCCCAGAAGATGGCCGGGCTGGAGGCCGATATTCACGCATTGGCCGGGCGGCCCTTCAATGTCGGCAGCCCGAAACAGCTTGGCGAAATCCTGTTTGACGAAATGGGGTTGGAGGGCGGCAAGAAGGGCAAGGCAGGGGCCTATGCCACCGGTGCCGATGTGCTGGAGGATCTGGCCACCGAACATGACCTGCCCGCACGCGTGCTGGACTGGCGGCAATTGTCCAAGCTCAAATCAACCTATACCGATGCGCTGCAGGACCATATCGACCCCGATACCGGCCGGGTGCACACCTCCTATTCCATTGCCGGGGCCAGCACCGGACGGCTGGCCTCGACCGATCCGAATTTGCAGAACATCCCGGTGCGCACCGAAGAAGGCCGGCGCATTCGCGAGGCATTCGTGGCCGAACCCGGCAATGTGCTTGTCTCGCTTGATTATTCACAGATCGAGCTGCGCATTCTGGCCCATATCGCGGGCATTGATGCGCTGAAACAGGCGTTCAGGGACGGCATCGACATTCACGCGCTGACCGCGTCGCAGATGTTCAACGTGCCGCTGGAAGAAATGACGCCAGAGGTGCGGCGCAAGGCCAAGGCGATCAATTTCGGCGTGATCTACGGCATTTCCGGCTTCGGTCTGGCGCGCAACCTGCGCATTCCGCGCAGCGTCGCGCAGGATTTCATCAACACCTATTTCGAACGCTTCCCCGGCATCCGCACCTATATGGATGAAACAAAAGAGTTCGCGAAATCAAACGGCTATGTGCAAACGCTGTTTGGCCGCAAGATCCACACCCCCGAGATCAACGCCAAGGGGCCACGCGCAGGCTTCGCGCATCGGGCCGCCATCAACGCGCCGATCCAGGGCAGTGCGGCGGATGTGATCCGGCGGGCCATGATCCGGATGGATGCGGCCATCGACGGGCTGCCGGCAAAGATGCTGTTGCAGGTGCATGATGAATTGCTGTTCGAAGTGGCCGAAGATGCCGCCGATACGCTGATCGCACGCGCCCGCGACGTGATGGAAAACGCGGCCGAACCGGCGGTGAAGCTGTCAGTGCCGCTGACGGTCGATGCCGGCCAGGGGGCAAACTGGGCCGAAGCGCATTGAAACGCCGCCATGCACAGCTCGTGCATACACGTGGGTCTCAGCCACCCGGCGCGGGGAACCTTTTTCGAAAAAGGTTCCAAAGCCCTTTCGAAAGGGCTTTGCCGCGCTTGCCTTGAGGTCGTGAACAGGGTCAGCTGACAGGGGTAATTCGGGGAGCGTCAGACATGAGCCACGGACAGGAACGCGGCGGGATCAACCTGCCATTCACCGGCATCGCCACCTTCGCCAAGAACCCCTACCTCGCCGATTGGCAGACGCTGGACGCCGATGTCGCCATCCTCGGCGCGCCGTTCGATTTCGGCACCCAATGGCGCCCCGGTGCGCGGTTCGGGCCGCGTGGCATCCGCGAGGCCTCGACCCTATTCGCCTTCGGCCATGGCGGGGCCTATGACCATGAGGATGACGTGACCTATCTGGGGCCTGACACCAGCATCGTCGATCTGGGCGATGCCGATATTATCCACACCGATACCCAAGGCAGCCACGCCAATATCGAGGCCGCGGTGCGGCTGATCCTGAACAAGGGCGCGCTGCCGGTCATTCTGGGCGGCGATCATTCGGTGAATATCCCCTGCATCCGCGCCTTTGCCGGCCGTGCCCCCATTCATATCGTCCAGATCGACGCGCATCTGGATTTCGTCGATGAACGCCACGGCGTGCGCCATGGCCATGGCAACCCGATGCGCCGCGCCGCCGAGCTGGACCATGTCACCGGCATCAGCCAGCTTGGCATCCGCAATGTCAGCTCCACCGCCAGGGAAGGCTATGACGCGGCCCGCGCTATGGGGGCCGATATTCTTTCGGTGCGCCAGATAAGGGCCTTGGGCACCGATGGCGTTCTGGCCCGCATTCCCGAAGACGCGGATCTGTATTTCACCATCGACATTGACGGCTTTGACCCCTCCATCGCACCCGGCACCGGCACCCCCAGCCATGGCGGGTTTCTCTATTACGAGGTGCTGGAACTGCTGGCGGCGCTGGCGAAACGGCAGCGCGTGGTGGGGATCGATCTGGTCGAGGTCGCGCCCGATTATGACCGCAGCGGCACCACCGCGATCCTGGCCGCGCAACTGTTGCTGAACCTGATTGGCCGTATCCTGCATGCGCGGCAAATGCCGGGTCAGGCTTGACCTGATTGGCCGGTCCGCGTCTGATCGGGCAAAGCAAAGGGGCCGGTATGGATGATCTGATCAAGGTTTTGAATGCGCAAGGCCCGGTGGCCGAGATCCGGCTGAACCGGCCCAAGAAAAAGAACGCCGTGACGCTGGAGATGCTGGAGGCGCTTGTTTCGGCTTGCGAGGCGCTGGCCAAGGAGCCCGGATTGCGGGCGGTCGTGCTGTCGGGGGAGGGTGGCGATTTCAGTGCCGGGATAGATATTTCCGTGCTGATGGGCTTTGCCGGTGATCTGGAGGCGGTAAAGGCCGAAATGCTGGCCCCGCCCGATGGCATTGCAAACCGGTTTCAGGCCCCGGCCAAGGCGGTGATGGATCTGCCGGTGCCGGTGATCGCCGCACTTGACGGGGTCTGTTTCGGGGCCGGGTTCCAGATCGCGCTGGCGGCCGATTTCCGCATTGCGGCCCCCGAAGCGCGGCTGACGATCATGGAAGCCAAATGGGGCCTCATTCCCGATATGGGCATCAGCCTGTCCTTGCCACGCCTGATGGCGGCGGACCGGGCCAAGGCGCTGATCATGACGGCGCGGGTGATGTCGGGAACCGAGGCATTGACCGAAGGGCTGGTGACCCGCGTGGCCGATGACCCTCATGCCGCCGCGATGGCATTCGCCCATGAACTGGCAGCGCGGTCGCCGGCCGCGATCCGGGCCGCGAAAGCTCTGGTCGACGGGCTGTGGGAGGGGCGTTTGATCGATGGCTTGCGGCTGGAGGCGGAATTGCAGGCGGCGCTGATCGGCGCGCCGGACCAGGTTGAGACCGTGATGGCGCAGATGCAGAAACGCGACCCGGTCTATAAATAGACGGGCGCAGCGGCGAGGATGCAAAGGAATGACAGG
>NZ_JBTUJH010000020.1:0-29399 GCF_058343375.1 Alterinioella sp. | reverse complement strand
GCCTGCCCGCGAAGGGCGAATTTGGCGCAGCCCTTGGTGCCGCCCGTCTGGCGATGGTGGCGACAGGCCACCCCATTTCTGACGTCATGACATCGCCCGAGATGTCCGAAACCATTGATCCGCGCCCGGATCTGGCCGCGGCCTATGATGCCGCCTATGCCCGTTACCGCGCGCTTTACCCAAGCATGAAGGCAGTTCTGACATGAGCACCGGTTTTTTTGGCGACCTCACCGAGATCCCGTTCGAGGGC
The DNA here is from genome assembly GCF_058343375.1 of Alterinioella sp. Classification (NCBI taxonomy): domain Bacteria; kingdom Pseudomonadati; phylum Pseudomonadota; class Alphaproteobacteria; order Rhodobacterales; family Paracoccaceae; genus Alterinioella; species Alterinioella sp. The sequence continues at coordinate 29,149 of NZ_JBTUJH010000020.1, read as the reverse complement.
GCAGACAGCCGCAACCCGCTGGCCTTTCGCCATTATGACCCCGATGCGGTGGTGGCGGGCAAACGCATGGCCGATCATCTGCGCTTTGCCACCTGTTACTGGCACAATTTCGTCTGGCCGGGCAATGACCCGTTTGGCGGCCAGACATTTGAACGCCCGTGGTTTGGCGATGGCATGGCGGCAGCAAAGCTCAAGGCCGATGTGGCCTTCGAAATGTTTGGCCTGCTGAAAACGCCCTATTTCTGCTTTCACGATGCCGATATGCGCCCTGAAGGTGCCGATTTCGCCGAAAACACCCGCAATCTGGAGGAGATGGTGGAATATGTCGCCGCCAGGATGGCGCAGACCGGGACAAAGCTGCTCTGGGGCACGGCCAATCTGTTCTCGCATCGCCGCTATATGGCGGGTGCCGCCACCAATCCGGACCCGGATGTCTTTGCCTTTGCGGCAGCGACGGTCAAGACCTGCATGGATGCGACGCAGCGTCTGGGCGGCGAAAACTATGTGCTCTGGGGCGGGCGCGAAGGCTATGAGACGCTGCTCAACACCGATCTGGCGCGCGAGGATGCGCAGTTGGGCCGGTTCCTGAACATGGTGGTGGACTACAAGCACAAGATCGGGTTCGGCGGCCAGATCATGATCGAACCGAAACCCCAGGAACCGACCAAACATCAGTATGATTATGACGTGGCAACGGTCTATGGCTTCCTCAAGCGGCACGGGCTGGAGGGTGAGGTCAGGGTCAATATCGAGCAGGGCCACGCCATTCTGGCCGGTCACAGCTTTGAACATGAGATTGCGCTGGCGCAGGCTTTGGGCATTTTCGGCTCGATCGACATGAACCGCAATGATTACCAATCCGGCTGGGATACCGATCAGTTCCCCAACAATCTGCCCGAGGTGGCGCTGGCCTATTATCACATCCTGCGCGGCGGCGGGTTTGGCAGCGGCGGCACCAATTTCGACGCCAAGCTGCGGCGCCAATCGCTGGACCCGGAGGATTTGCTGATGGCCCATATCGGGGCCATGGATATCTGCGCCCGGGGCCTGAAGGCGGCAGCGGCAATGATCGAGGACGCGACATTGCCGGAATTTGTTACTGCCCGATATGCCGGTTGGCAGAGCGATGAAGCCCGTGCCATGCTGGAGGGTAACCGCAGCCTGGATCAGATCGCCGCGCGGGTGGAGGCGGATTGCATCAATCCCGACCCCCGCTCGGGGCGGCAGGAATATCTGGAAAACGTCGTGAACCGTTTCGTCTGACGCCCAGGGGGAGGGCCGCAATGCAGATCACCCGTGTTGGAGGCACTGAGGACAGCCCGCTGATGCAGGCAACGCTTGCCGATGGCGATATGCGCCTGCAGCTTCTCAATCTCGGGGCCACCACGCAAGGCTGGTGGGTGCCCTGCGGCGGGGCCTCGGTGCCGGTGGTGCTGGGTTACGCCGCGGCCGGGGCCTATCTGAGCGATGATGCCTATCTGGGGGCCATTGTCGGGCGTGTCGCCAACCGCACCAGCGGCGGGCGGCTGGTCATCGATGACGACATTTTCCAACTGTCGCAGAATGAGGGCCAGACCCATCTGCATGGCGGGCATCGCGGGCTGAGCCGCCGCATATGGGACATGGAAGGCGACAGCGCCGCCAATGCGGTCCGCTTTACCTATCGCTCAGCGGATGGCGAAGAAGGCTATCCCGGAACTGTTGATTTCACCCTCACCGTGGCTTTGAAGGGCGCGCGGGTGAGTTATGACATGCGCGCCGAAACCGACCGCCCGACGCCGGTCAATCTGGCGCAGCACAATTACTATAACCTGATGGGCGGGGGCGAGATCTGGGGCCATCGCCTGACCTGCATTGCCGATCGCCGGATGCCGGTTGACGGGCGCGGCCTGCCTACTGGTGAAATCCTTCCGGTGGCCGGCAGCCGCTATGATTTTCGCGACCTCACCGCGCTGGGCGCGCTGGATCCGGGCCGCGAGGGCAGCGATATCAACCTGGTGTTTCCCGATCGCCGCGACCCGGGCGCGCCGGTGGCGCAACTGGTCGCCCCGAACGGGCTGCATCTGCGGATGTGGTCCGATCAGCCCGGGGCGCAGCTTTATACCGCCAAACATCTGACCGCGCGCCCCGGTGGCTGGACCGATAAGAGCCTGTGGCCGTTTCACGGCATCTGCATCGAGCCGCAGGCCCCGCCCGACGCATTGAACCAGCCGGGCTTTGCCTCGATCCTGATTGATCCCGATCGCCCCTATCACCAACGCCTGAGCGTTGAAATCAAGGAGGCCCCGACATGCGCTGGCTGATCTTGTTGCGGTTCCTGTTGCTCTGGCCTCTGCCCGCCTTTGCGCAGGCCGATTTTCCGCCCGTGGATTGGATGGAGACCGAGCCCGCGCAGGTCGAGCTGGGGCGCTTGCTGTTTTACGATCCGATCCTGTCGGGCAATCAGGGCGTTTCCTGCGCCACCTGCCACAGCCCGCGTTTCGGCACTGCTGATGGGGTATCTCTGGGGATTGGCGATGGCGGTATCGGGCTTGGCCCGGATCGACGGGTCGATCCTGATAACCTGCCCGAACAGCGGGTTCCGCGCAATTCTCCGGGGCTGTTCAATCTCGGGGCGTCGGAATTCAGCGTCCTGTTCCATGATGGCCGGCTGGAGGCGGACCCGGCGCGCCCCGGTGGCATTCGCACGCCGCTGGGCGACAGCATGGTCGAAGGCTTTGCCTCGGTTCTTGCGGCGCAGGCGATGTTTCCGGTGCTGTCGGCCGATGAAATGGCCGGGCATTATTCCGAAAACGCCATCTCCCGGGCGGTGCGCATGGGGCAATTGGCACTGCCGGGCGGGGCCTGGGACCAGATCGCCGCGCGGGTGGTCGAGATCCCGCAATACCGGGCCCGGTTCGATACGGTTCTGGGGCCGGGCGCGCCGGTGGGGTTCACCGATATCGCCAATGCCATCGCCGAATTCATCGCCTTTGAATGGCGCGCCGATGACAGCCCGTTCGACCGCTACCTGGCAGGTGAGGAGCCGCTGCCCCCCGCGGCCGAACGGGGCCGGGCGCTGTTTTATGGCAATGCCGGGTGCAGCACCTGCCATGCCGGGCGGTTCCAGACCGATTTTCAGTTCTACGCCATCGCAATGCCGCAGATCGGGCCGGGCAAGGCCGCCCGGTTCGAGGATAACGCCCGCGATGAGGGCCGGATGCGGGTCACCGGCGACCTCGCCGATGCCTATGCCTTTCGCACGCCCTCGCTGCGCAATGTCACCCTGACCGCGCCCTATGGCCATTCCGGGGCCTATGCCACGCTGGAGGCCGTGATCCGGCATCATCTGGATCCGGTCGCATCGCTGATGGCCTATGATCCGTCTCAGGCGATCTTGCCCGATCTGCCCGGCATGTCCGATTTTCGGATCCTGGAGGATAGCGCCGAGATACAGGCGATTGCCGATGCCAATATGCTGGCTCCGATGACACTGGAGGATCAGCAGATTGCCGATCTGATCGCGTTTCTGGAGGCGTTGACCGAACCGGGGTCACAGGATGGCAGGCTGGGCGTGCCGGATAGGGTGCCAAGCGGGTTGCCGGTTGCGCAATGAAAGCCGCTTCAAAGCGGCTTGCTTACGCGATTTCGAAATCGCGTTGTGAAGGCCATTTGAATGGCCTTTTTCGCGGCTCGCCAAGCCTACCCATCGCGCATCATCGTAATCCGCCGATTCACCTCAATGCGCTGCCATGGCTCGGTCACGCCATCGGGCCAGATCACCCTGATCTCAACTATATCCGCGTCGCCAAGCCCGAAATGCAGCGGCCCGGCCACCCCGCCGGCATGGCCGCCACCCACGGTGATCTCCTGCGTCCACAGCCGATTACCGGCGCGCAATTCGACAAAGGCACCAACGGCAAAGCGGTTGGCCCCGTCTTGCATGACATCAACCTGCAACCAGCCGCCCGTCGTCTCGGTGATGTTTCGATACAGCTCCATCGGCGCGCGCCGGTTCACCACCGCCAGATCCAGCAACCCGTCGCCATCCATATCCATCAAAGCGGCCCCGCGGCTGCGCGCCATCCCGGCAATACCGGCCTGCAACCCGGCCTCGCGGAAAATACCGTCAGCCGCGCCCATCAGCAGGTTGTTGGGGTCGTCCATGGCGCTGCCGGGCATCTGTTCGACATTGCCCTTGGACACGAAAAGATCATCCCAACCGTCGATATCCACATCGCCGAACGCCGCGTGCCAGCCGGTCGAGGGGCGGCCATCGCCGCCGGTATAGGGCCGCTGCGCCGTGGCCCCGCGCGCATAGGGCGCATCGACATAGGAAGGCCCACCCGCATCGCGGTCCAGCAATTGCAGGCGCTGATCGCCCATCGAGGTCATGTAGATCTCGGGCAACCCATCGCCGTCCAGATCGCGTGACGCGATGCCCATGCCCCAGAGCTGAAAGGCATTCCAGCCATCATCAGAGCTGTAAAGGCGGGGCGTTGCCTCCATCGCCCACATCTGTTCCTGGCCGCCGCGCACGTAGTAATGGCGGTCATTCGAGACCCTCAGATCGGCCCGCCCCCGCCGCCCCCAATCGGAAAACAGCATCGAAAGAGTGCAAAACCCGGGCTGCAAGGCGATCGGCGCGCCATAAGTGTCGCCCTCGGGCCGAAACAGCAGGCTCTGGTCGCAGGCCTCGAACGGGCCATCGGGATCGCTGCGGTCGACGTAATTGCCAAAGGCCAGCGTCGGCAGGCTCTGGCCCGGCTCCCAAGTCGCCGAAAACGCCGTGGTCCAGCTGTCGCCGCCATCAAATCCCAACCCCTCGAACCGGGCAAATTCGCACCCTCCCAGCCCGCGCATCAGGTAGTTTTCGCCAACCCGCAATATCGCCAGATCCAGCAGGCCATCGCTGTCGATATCCAGCGGATAGGCCCCGGTCACGCCGGTCAGCGCCAGCGCATCGGGGGTTTCGGCGGTAAAGACCAAATTGCCCTGATTGCGCATCAGTTGGGCCGGGGCTTCGCCGCCCGCCGCGTAAAGCTCGGGCAGGCCATCACCGCTGCAATCAAAACCTGCCACGCCGCCGCCGACAAAAAATTCCCAACCGCCCGTATAGGCATGTTCCGGCACCGGGCGGGGGTCAAACAGCGGCTGGGCCGTGGCCAGCCCGGGCAGGAGTATCAGCACAACCGCGCTAAATTTCATTGGCGGCAAGCCCCTTTATGGTCTGCGCGGTCACGCCCTCCATCGCATAGGCGGCGGCCCCTTTGGCCCACATCAGATCACCCCATTTATGAACGCGGATCTCGGGCAATGCGGCATCGACCTGCACCACCGAGGCGCGAACCCGGGCCAGCACTTCTTCGGAATAAAGGAAATCGAACGCCATCTGTTCGCCCGACAGGATCAACAGCGCGGGGTCGAAAATATTGATCACATTGGCCAGCCCCATGGCAAACATCCGCCCGGCCCGATCCAGGATGCTCTGCGCCATGGCGTCGCCGCCGCGGGCGCGGGCATAAAGCAGCGGCAGGTCTTCCTCGGGCAAGGCACCGCTGCGGATATTGGCCTCACGCAGCAGGGCATAATCGCCGACATAGGCCTCCAGACAGCCGCGCTGCCCGCAGCGGCACAGCGCGCCATCAAGCTGCACCTTGGTATGGCCAAACTCGGCCCCGCAGCCGCGTTCGCCACGATAGATCTGGTTGTCGATCACGATGCCCATGCCGACACCCTGCTCGATGGTGATGACAATGAAATCCGATGTGTTGCGCCCCTCGCCGAACAGTTGCTCGGCCTTGGCGACCAGATTTGCATCATTATCTATGAAGAAAGGAAAGGGCAGTGCGGCCGACAACATCGGGCCCAGATGCACATTGCGAATATCCAGCGAGGGCGACCAATGCACGAAATTCCGCGCCGCGTCGATCTGCCCGGACAGGCCCAGCCCGACGCCCGAGATCTCGGAAATCAACCGCCCGGCGGCCGCGCTGGCCCCGGCAAGCGCCTGGCCCACCAGGATCACCAATTCCTCAGGCGACATCACCGGGCCGGGCAGGGGTTCGTCATATTCGCCCACGGTATTGCCTTCGAAATCGACCAGAATCACGGTGGCCGAGCGGTCCGAGATTTTCAGCCCCGCGATCAGATGCGCCGCCCCCCGAATCTTCAGCGCCACACGCGGGCGGCCGCGCTTGGCCCCTTCGCGGTCGCCCTCTGGAACGATCTCCTCGATCAGGCCGGCGGCAATCAGTTCAGCGGTGATCGCGGTGACGGTTGCCGGGCTGACGCTGGTTTCGCGCGCGATGTCGATGCGGGCAACGCGGCCAGCCGACCGGATCGCGTCAAAAACCTGTTGGCGCCCGACCTCGCGTTGCTCCAGGCCATGTGTCGCGCGTCCCAATGCAGCCATGATTTCCCCCTTTGCGGTATAATTCACTAAAAAAAATAATTCGGCAAGCCATCCGGTCCCTGGCCCTGGTTATTTAATTTGATCCGCGAATAAATTAATGCTAGCGTGACATCACATCACGGGAGTCCCGCCTCGGACTCTCCAATAATGTACCAGGGAGGACTAAATGAGATTTCTGAAAACTATTGCCGCGACTGTGTTCGCGGTCATGTTTGCCACCACGGCATTCGCACAAGGCATCACTGTCGGTGTCAGCTGGTCCAATTTCCAGGAGGAACGCTGGGCCACGGATGAGGCCGCCATCGTTGCCGCACTGGACGCGGCCGGGGCCACCTATATCTCGGCTGATGCGCAATCTTCGGCATCCAAGCAACTGTCCGATATCGAAAGCCTGATCGCCCAGGGCGTTGATGCTCTGATCATTCTGGCCCAGGACGCGCAGGCCATCGGCCCCGCCGTTCAGGCCGCTGCGGATGAAGGCATCCCGGTGATCGCCTATGACCGCCTGATCGAAGATGATCGTGCCTTTTATCTGACTTTCGACAATGTCGAAGTGGGCCGGATGCAGGCGCGCGCAGTTCTGGCGGCGGCACCAACGGGGCGCTATGTCATGATCAAGGGATCGCCGACCGACCCCAACGCAGACTTCCTGCGCGGTGGCCAGCAGGAGATCATTCAGGCCGCGATTGATGCCGGCGAGATCGAGATCGTGGGCGAAGCCTATACCGATGGCTGGCTGCCTGCGAACGCACAGCGCAACATGGAACAGATCCTGACCGCAACCGATAATGGCGTCGATGCCGTGATCGCGTCAAATGACGGCACCGCCGGTGGTGTTGTGGCTGCCCTGACCGCGCAAGGCATGGAAGGTATCCCGGTTTCGGGTCAGGATGGCGATCATGCCGCGCTGAACCGTGTCGCTTTGGGCACCCAGACCGTGTCGGTCTGGAAGGATTCCCGTGATCTGGGCCGCGCCGCGGCCGAGATTGCGGTTGCTCTGGCCGGTGGTGCGATGATGTCGGATATCGAAGGTGCCCAGGAATGGACCTCGCCCGGCGGCACCACCATGATGTCGATGTTCCTGGCCCCGGTTCCGATCACCGCCGAGAATCTCTCGGTTGTCGTCGATGCCGGCTGGATCGAGCTTGAGGCGCTTTGCCAGGGTGTCAGCAACGGCCCCGCGCCTTGCGACATGTAATCTGACTGAACCGATGCGCCCCTGGACAACCGGGGGCGCGTCACCCCAAACGCTGATTATCGGAGTTCGGACATGACCGACAATCCTTCTCAGCCGCTTCCCCTGCAAAACCGAAAGACCGTGTTCCAGAATCTTGAACTGGATACCCGGCTGCTTGGGATGGTTGGTGCCTTTGTCGTTCTCGCCCTCGGGTTCGACTTTTTCACGGACGGTCGTTTTCTGACGCCGCGCAATATCTTCAACCTGACGATCCAGACGGTCTCCGTGGCCATCATGGCCTGCGGCATGGTCTTTGTGATTGTCACCCGCCATATCGACCTGAGTGTCGGTGCCTTGCTGGCGACGGCCTCGGCGGTGATGGCGATGACCCAGACCGAGGTGCTGCCCAACATGCTGGGCCTGGGCCTGAACCACCCGTTGACCGCGCCGATCACCATTGCGGTGGGCATTCTGGCAGGCACGCTGATCGGGGCCTTTCATGGCTGGCTGATCGGCTATCTGACAATCCCTTCCTTCATCGTCACGCTTGGCGGGCTGCTGGTCTGGCGCAATGTCGGCTGGTTTCTGACCAACGGGCAGACCATCGGCCCGCTGGATCAGAACTTCATCATCTTCGGCGGCACCAACGGCACGGTCGGACCGACCTGGTCCTGGATCCTTGGCGGGCTGGCAACGGCAATGGCCATTGCCGCGTTGTGGAATTCACGCCGGTCCAAGGCGTCACACGGGTTCCCGGTCAAACCGGTCTGGGCCGAGATGACGATGTCGGCAATCGTCGCGACCGCAATCATGGGCTTCATCTGGACGCTGAATTCCTATGAGATTCCGATCGGCCGCCTGCGCCGTGAATTTGCCGCGCGCGGCGAGGAACTGCCCGAAGGCTTCACCGCCTTCTACGGCCTGCCGATCTCGGTGCTGGTGCTGATCGTGGTGGCCATCGGCATGACCATCCTGGCCCGCCGCACCCGTTTGGGGCGCTATATCTTCGCCACCGGCGGCAACCCGGATGCGGCCGAGCTGTCGGGCATCAACACCCGGCTGCTGACAGTCAAGGTCTTCGCCATGATGGGGGCGCTTACGGCGCTGTCTGCCGTCGTGGCATCGGCCCGACTGGCCAACCACACCAATGATATCGGAACATTGGACGAATTGCGCGTGATCGCGGCGGCGGTGATCGGCGGCACCGCGCTGTCGGGTGGTGTGGGCTCAATTCACGGTGCCATTCTGGGCGCGTTGATCATGCAAAGCCTGCAATCGGGTATGGCAATGGTGGGCGTCGACGCGCCCTATCAGAACATCGTTGTCGGCGTCGTTCTGGTGGCCGCCGTTCTGATCGACATCATCTATCGCAAACGCACGGGGGAGGTGTGATATGGCTACGCCTTTGGTAGAAATGCGCGACATGTCGATCTCGTTCGGCGGCATCAAGGCGGTTGATCACGTCAGCGTCGATCTTTATCCCGGCGAAGTTGTCGGCCTGCTGGGCCATAACGGGGCCGGGAAATCGACCCTGATCAAGATGCTGTCGGGGGCCTACACGCCCGAATCCGGCGAGATCTTCATCAATGGCGAAAAGGTCACCATCACCAATCCGCGCGATGCACGCAGCCACAATATCGAGACCATCTACCAGACGCTGGCGCTGGCCGATAACCTCGATTCGGCGTCCAACCTGTTTCTGGGGCGCGAATTGGTGACCCGCCTGGGGCTGGTCGATGATGCCGCGATGGAGGCGGAAACCCGCAAGATCATGGCCCGGCTGAACCCGAATTTTCAGAAATTCTCGGCCCCCGTTTCGGCGCTGTCGGGCGGCCAGCGCCAATCGGTGGCCATCGCGCGCGCGGTCTATTTCAACGCCCGCATCCTGATCATGGATGAACCCACGGCGTCGCTGGGGCCGCAGGAAACGCAGATGGTCTCCGAGTTGATCAAGCAGCTGAAATCCGAAGGCATCGGGATCTTCCTCATCGACCATGATGTGCATCAGGTGATGAACCTGTGCGACCGCGCCAGCGTGATGAAAAACGGCGCCCTTGTGGGCACGGTGAATGTCGATGAGGTCACCGATGATGATCTGCTCGGCATGATCATTCTGGGCAAGAACCCGAAAGAAGCGGCTTAGCCGCTGACGGGCCGCGCGGTCCGTCCCTTCGCCCTGTCGCAATCGGGCCAACCCGTTTCGCATTTCTGCACGCCGGGCCGGCCCGGCCCGGCGCAATCTGGTGGCATCTGGACAAAGGATGCCGCCATGATTGCTGCCATAGACAAGCCCCGCAGCCGGGCAGGCGGGCGCGCTGCACGCCGCAGCCTGCGCGCTGCCCCGCAACATGACATGCTGCCCGGCCTGCTCAACCGCCTGCCGCATTGCGAGGTGATGGATGGGGGGCAGGTAGAACGGATCGACGCGGCCTCGATGGATATCCTCGAAAACGTGGGCGTGGTGTTCCGCGACGATATCGCGCTGGCAGACTGGAGGCGGATCGGCGCGGATGTGCGGGGCGACCGGGTGCATCTGGATCGGGGGCTTGTCCGCGATCTGATCGCCACCATCCCTGCGGATTTCACCTATCACGCCAGAAACCCGGCCCATAATCTGCGCCTTGGCGGGCGCAATTCCATCTTCGTGCCAATGACCGGCGCGCCGTTTCTGCGCGATCTGGAGGGCAAGCGCCGCAATCCGCTGCTTGAAGATCTGGCGATGTTTCACAAGCTCAGCCAGATGTCTCCGGCGCTGCATTCCTCGGCGCATCACATCGTCGAGCCCTATGATCATCCGATCAGCCAGCGGCATTTGCGGATCACCTATTCCTCGATGAAATATTCCGACAAGACATTCATGGGCATGACCACAAGCCCGAAAAACGCCGAGGACGTGTTGGAAATGTGCGCGATCCTGTTCGGCGCGGACTTCATCGAAACCCACCCGGTGACGACCGGCAATTGCAATGGCAACAGCCCGCTTGTCTGGGATGAAACCATGTTGGGCGCGATGCGTGCATTTTGCAGGCGCAACCAGCCGGTTCTGTGCAGCCCCTTTGTTCTGGGCGGGGCCAACACGCCGGCATCCGTTGCGCCTGCCGTGGCGCAATTGAATGCCGAGGCGCTGAGCGCGCTGGCCTATACCCAGGTGATCCGGCGCGGCTGCCCGGCGATTTACGGTCATTACCTGTCCACCGTGTCGATGAAATCGGGGGCACCGATGGCAGGCACGCCCGAAATCAGCCTGATGAATTTCATGATCGGCCAGATGGCGCGGTTCTATGGCGTGCCGTGGCGCACGTCCGGCACGCTTGGCGGGGCCAAAACCTTTGATGCGCAGGCGGGCTATGAAAGCGCCACGACGCTGTCGGCGGTGATGCATTCAGGGGCCAATTATATCTGGCATTCAGCAGGCTGGAACGAGGCCGGAATGCATTGCGACGTCGCCAAGTTCATCGTCGATGCGGAACAATGCGCCATGGCCTACCGGATGGCCGAGGGCCCGCGATGGGATGATTTCGATGAAGGCATCGCCGCGGTGTCCGATATCGGGCCCGGCGGGCATTACCTGGGTCATCCGCATACGCAGGAGAACTTTCAACGGGCGTTTTTCATGCCGGAGTTGTTTGATAACAATTCCATCGAGCAATGGGCGGCCGAAGGCAGCGTCGAGATCACCGAGCGCGCGTTGACCAGGGCAAAGAAGATGCTGGGGGAATATCAGGAGCCAGAGCTGGATGTCGCAAAGAACGAGGCGCTGCTGGATTATATCGCGCGACGTGAGCGAGAGATACCGGCCGCCGATGCGCTCAATCAGGACTATTGATATGGCGGGCGGGGGATGCCGGGCGCGGGAAAGAATTTTCCGTAAAATTCTTGCAAATTTTTGAAGGAAAAATTTGGCGCGTGGCGCAGTCTCCCCTCTCGGCAGCGCCGACATCGTTTGCCGGGCAGTGGGCATGGATATTTGGAGCGCAAAGAAGCAGGGCGGTCATTCCCGCCCGGCCCGGTATTCCTTCCATCGCAGGTAGGCATTGGCCCCGATATCCGAGCAGGGGCGCGGCGGCAGGCGGGTGGGTTCGGGTTCTGCGCGTAGCGCGCGGGTGATGGTGCTGGTCACGCCAAGCGCCATTTCGGCGGCCCCCATTCCCGTCAGCGTGCCGCGCGCGGTTCCCAGCCCGTTCTGGCAGCAGGCGGCATGGATGCCTTCCTCGACCTCGCCCGCGACCGACACGCCATTGCGGCTGAGGCAGAGGTGGCCGGCCCAGCAATAGGCCATATTCAGCCCGCGCAGCGCCGGGAAACGATCGCCGAATTTCCGGTTATGGACATGTGCCGCGCGCATAAGCGCTGCATCGCTGGCCACCATGCCGGGTTTGAAACTGGCGCAGGTGCGGGTGATGATCCGGTTGCCCCCCTGGCCGGTATCGATCCGACGCATTGTCGTGCCCATCGGATCGGCCGGCGTGATGCCCCATCTGGGCGCGCCGCCGACCGCGCCTTCGGGCAGTTCCGGTGTCATCGAAGCATAGAGGAAGATATGCATCAGCCGCCCGGCCGCAAAGCCGAAGCTTTCAAGATGGCCATTGGTTGCAAGGATGATCAGCGGCGTTGTCACCGACCCGCGCGGCGTGCTGACATGCCAGTCATTTCCGATCCGGGCAAAGCCGGTGACCGGGCTCAGCTCGCGGATATCGGCCCCCCGCGACAGGCCCCGCGCCAGCCCGCGAATATAGCCCGCCGGTTGCAGCATCACCGTGCCCGGGGTGTAGAGGCCGGACAGGTAATAGGCGCTGCCGGTCAGGGTCTGCATCGCCTGGCCATCCAGCATCTCGCAGGGCTCTCCCAGACTGGCCAGATGGCGGGCATAGCTTTGGTTATGGGCGTGGCCCCTGGCGCTGGCGGCCCCGTTGATCTTGCCTGTCGGGTCGATAAAATCCCGGGGGATGTCATATTCCTCTGCCGCCGCCTGCGCGAAGCCAATCGCCTGCCGGTTCAGTGCAATTCGGGCTGTGTCATCGCCCGAGCCTGCGTAATCTGTTGCGGACAGATCATGCGGCAGGTCGATCATGAAGCCGGAGTTGCGCCCCGCCGCGCCTTCCGCGATGCGCCCCGCCTCCAGGATGACCACCCGCAGCGCCGGGTCGATCTGCAACGCCCGCCGGGCCGCCGAAAGACCAGCGAACCCGGCGCCGATGATCACCAGATCGGCAGTGATATCGCCCTGCAATGGCGTGGCGGGCGGCGGCTCCGGCAGGATCGCGCTCCAGGCGGCGGGGCCTTTATGGGTCGGCAGGCGTTTGGCGTGATAGGCGGTCATCGTGGCGGTGCTTTCCCGATCAGACTGTGTACAGGCGCGCGTCAATCGCATCCAGCGCGCCTGTCAGCGCCCGGCTAACGCCGCCTTCGGCCAATCTCTCGACCATCATCAGGCTCAGCGTTCCGGGGGTGGCAAGCGCCTCTTTTTCCGCCTTCAGGTTGCCGGCCTGTCGGCCCATGGCGTTCAGAAAACCGGCGACAAGCTGCGTGGTATAGAGCGCCGCGTCATCGCGGTTACCGCCCTTGGCAGCAAGCCAGTCGGCCCCGGTTTCCAGCATCGCCAGCATAGCTGGCACCATCGCGCAGATCGCGAAATGGTTGTTCAGCGCGGCCTCGCTCGCCACGGCCAAGACCGGGTTCTTGTCCCCGAAAAGCGGTTCGATCGCGGCCCCGTTCGGATAGACGGCCAGCGGGCAGCCCCCAGCCTCCAGAAAACCAAGCGGAATCATGATGGAAATATCGGTCGCAGGCGCGCACCAGGCGGCCAGATCGGCGGCGGCCACGCCCGCCATCACTGATACGATGCGCTGACCGGGGCGAAAGCGCAGTCCGGCCACAATGCTTTCGGCCAGATCCGGGCGCAGGCATAAGAACACCGTATCACAGGTATCGACCACGCCCTGATTGGGCGCGACCGTGATTGCCTCGAACGCATCCGCCAGCGCCGCCGCAACCGTTTCGCTCCGCTCTGAGACCACCACGTCACGGCCACCCCGCGCCAGCACCCGCGCCATCGGGGCGGCAATATGGCCGGTGCCGATAAATCCGATGCGGCCGGTCATACCATTTCCTCACCCGCCGCAATGGTGGTTTTCAACACGCCGACCACCTGTTCCAGCGCGCTTTTTTCATCCTCGTCCAACCCCGTCAGCGGTGGCCGCATCGGCCCGGCATCAATGCCGTTCAGGGTGACGCCATGCTTGATCCATTGGATGAACTTGCCGCCCTGTTCCAGCATCCGCATCAGCGGCAGCATCGCCGACATGATGCGGCGGCCCTTGGCGAAATCGCCATCCACCACACAGGCCCGATAGAGCGCGATATGTTCCTCGGGCAGGAAATTCGACCCGCCACAGACCCAGAAAGGTGCCCCCCAGGCGAAAAATTCCAGCGCCTGATCATCCATGCCGCAGCCCAATTGGATATGCGGGTAATCGCGGGCCAGCAGATGCACCCGGTTGATATCGCCCGAGCTTTCCTTGATGGCGCAGAAATTGCGCGACCCCCCGACCCGGTCCAGAAATTCCGCGCCCATCATGGTGCCGGTGCGCTGCGGGTAGTTATAAAGCATCACCGGCAGATCGGCGGCCTTGTCGATGGCCAGCGCGTTCAATGCATTTTCGTGGTCGGTGGGCACCGAATAGGCCGGGCTGGCCAGCAGGATGGCATCGGCCCCCATGTCACGCGCGCCCGCGGCCAGCGCGATGGACTCGGGTGTCATCATCGCGCCGGTTCCGACGACAAAGGGCACGCGGCCTGCGATGCGGTCATGGGTGAAGCGCGCCAGGTCCAGCCGCTCGGCCACGCCCTGGGCATAGTTTTCACCGGTGGAGCCGCCCGAAATGATGCCATTCACACCCGCCGCCAGCAGGTGTTCGACAACATCGGCCAGGGCGTCCAGATTGGGGCTGGCATCGGCGTGGAATGGCGTCACGACGGGGGTATAGATCCCATCGAAGCGAAAAATCGGGGTCATCATGGGGCCTTTCATGCGGTTCGCGCGCCGGGCGGGCTGCCCAGAGGCATCTCCAGCCCGCCGGGCATGACAAATGTTTCGATCCGGTTGCGCGACAGGTTCCAATGCTCAATGGCCAGGGCGGCGGCGGCATCGGCGTCGCGCGCTTGAATGGCGGCGATGATCCGGTCGTGCTGATCGGCGGCCTCGGCGATGTTTTTCGCCATCTGGGCGTCAGCCGGGCGGTAGAAGGTCATCGAAATCCGGGCGTGATCGATCAACAGGCGCCGGAAAGAGGGCAGCAGATAGATATTTCCCGCCATCTCGCCGGTGATTTCATGGAACCTGTTGTTCAGGATGGCGCGGTGGCGCGGCGATCCCTGGCGCAAAGCGGTGCGAAACTGCGCCTGTGTCGCGCTCAGCGCCTCGATCTGAGAGGGCCGCGCGTTTTCCGCCGCCAGCCGCAGGATCGCGCCATAGATCATCGGCGCGGCCAGAAAGAAATCGCGCAATGTGTTATGCGACATCTCGGATACCCGCGCGCCACGGTTCTGGCGCAGATCAACATATCCCTCGCCCGCCAACCGGCGGAACACCTCGCGCAGCGGGGTGCGTGACAGGCCGAAATTGGCGCTCAGCCGGGCCTCGTCCAGATCGGCCCCGGGCTGCATCTCCAGCGTCAGGATCGCCTCTTTCAGCCGGTCATAGGCCATGTCTTTCGGGTTGCGCGGTGTGATTGGATTCTCAGTCATGGCTTCGCCTAGCATTGATCACACACAAAGAAAATACATATTGCATACAAAAATGAAATGTGATCAGGAGTAGACCAGACAAAGCCCAATCATGGTTGGCAAGAATGCCGGAACATTTTTCTTTTCTGCTGGTCGAGGATCTGACGCATATGGCGTTTGGCTGCGCCGTCGATCCGTTGCGCATCGCCAATCTGGTCAGCGGCAGCGCGCTTTATGACTGGTCGCTGATATCGGAAAATGGCCATAGCGCGACCGCCTCGAACGGGGCTGTGACGCAGGTTGAATTCGGCACCGATCAGATGCCGCCGGCCGACCGGCTGTTCATTCTGTCCGGCATCAATGCCGCCAAACACATCACACGCCCGCTGCTGGCGGCGATCCGGCGGCAGGACCGCCTGGGGGTGCGGATCGGGGGCTTGTGTTCGGCCAGCTGGATTCTGGCGCGGGCCGGGCTGCTCGACGGGATGAAGGCCGCGATCCACTGGGAATTCCATGATGCCTTCATGGAGGAATTTCCCGATGTGAACCTGCAACGCAGCGTCTTTGTCGCCGATGAGCGGATCGTTACGGCCTCGGGCGGCACCGCCACCGCTGACCTGATGCTGTATCTGATCGAGGCAACCCATGGCCCCGATCTGGCCACCGAAGTGGCCGACCAGATGGTCTATAACACGGTGCGCGAGGCCGGGGCCGAACAGCGCGTGTCGATCCAGTCCCGCCATGGCATCCGAAACGCGCATCTGACCCGCGCCATCGCGCGCATGACCGAGACGGTGGAGGACCCGATTTCGCCCGCCATAATCGCCTCCGAGATCGGGATATCCACCCGCCAGCTTGAACGTCTCTTTGGTCGTTATCTGAATTGTTCGCCAAAGAAATATCAGGTCGATATCCGCCTGCAAAAGGCCCGCAACCTGTTGTTGCAGACCGAAATGCCGGTGACGGAAATCGCCTTTGCGGCCGGGTTCAAAAGCTCGGGCCATTTCGCGCGCGTCTACCGCACCCATTTCGGCACCAGCCCGGGCGAACAGCGCAACAGGATCACCTGAGCCGGGCACCGCTTGTCGTGTCGAAAAACAGCGCGTTTTCAGGGTCGACCGTCAGGCCCACCATGCTGCGCGCCGCAGGCTGCGTCTGTTCATGCGCTTCCACCGTCACGCGGGTTCCATCGCCGGCGGTCAGATAGTGATAGGCGACGCCGCCCAATTGTTCCGAGATGTCGACTCTATGGGTGTCGCCCTCGGCCAGGCGCAACTGCTGCGGGCGCACGCCCACGGTCACCGGGCCCTTGGCCGGGGCCGATTGCGGCTTTGGCAGGGTCATGTTGCCAAGCCCCGGCACGGTGACACCGCCACCCCCTGCGGTTGCCGGAAAGAAATTCATCGCCGGGCTGCCGATAAAGCCCGCGACAAAGCGATTATCGGGATCATTATACAGATCCAGCGGCCTGCCGACCTGTTCGACCCGGCCATCGCGCAGCACCACGATCTTGTCGGCCAGGGTCATCGCCTCGACCTGATCATGGGTGACATAGATCATCGTGGCCCCGATCTCATTATGCAGCCGCGCAATCTCGACCCGCATCTCGACGCGCAATTCGGCATCGAGATTGGACAGCGGCTCATCGAACAGAAACACTTCCGGCCCGCGCACGATGGCGCGGCCGATGGCCACGCGCTGGCGCTGCCCGCCCGACAGGGCCTTGGGCTTGCGGTTCAGGTAATCATCCAGCTTCAGCACCCGGCTGGCCTCGGCCACTTTTGCCTTGATCTCGGCCTTGGGGTAGCCGTTCATCTTCAGACCGAACCCCATGTTTTCGGCCACCGTCATATGCGGATAAAGCGCGTAGGTCTGAAACACCATCGCCACGCCGCGTTCGGCCGGGTCCATATGGGTCACGTCGCGGCCGCCGATCGCAATGGTGCCGCCGGTTGTCTCCTCCAGCCCCGCCACCATCCGCAACAGCGTGGACTTGCCGCAGCCCGAGGGGCCGACAAAGACGCAGAACTCACCATCTTCGATGTCCAGATCGACGCCATGCACAACCTGCATATCACCGTATTTCTTGATCACATTGGAAAGGGTCACGCCGGACATTCAGGGTCCTCCCGGGGAATTATCGTCAGGTCACAGTGGGAAATTGCCAATTGGTGGCCTCTTCCCCGATGCGGTGTGCTGTTGCCAGCAGATCAGGACGGAAGGCCAGAATGCTGGTCAGGGATTGTCGGCTGGTCGATGAGGCGATGGAAATGGCCCCGATGGTGCGCCCGCCCTGGGTAACAATCGGGGCCGCAATGCTGATGATCCCGGTTTCATGTTCCTCGCGGTCAAAGGCGACGCCGTCCTTGCGGATCTGGTCCAGCTCGGCCAGCAGGCTGTCGGCGCTGGAATGGGTGTTGGGCGTATAGGCCAGATAGGCCTGCTGCTGCAGCGCCCTGTCGCGGCGTTCGGGGGTCATGTTGGCCAGAATGGCCTTGCCCACCCCGGTGCAATAGGCGGGCGCGACCATGCCGGTCTGGGCCAGGGTTTCAAACCGGTCGCTGGCCTTCAGCTTGTCGACAAAGATGATCTGCCCGGCATCCATCTGCGCCAGGTGAATGTTTTCGTTCACTTTCAGCGAAAGCGCCTCGACAAAGGGCCGCGCCACAGTGGCCAGCGAGGCCTGTTTCCAGGCCGAATGCGCCAGTTTCACCAGCCGGATGCCAAGCGTATAGGTGCCAGTCTCCGGATCATGGCTCAGCATGCCCTGATTGGTCAGGGTCTGAACAATGCGATACAGCGTCGCCTTGGGGTGCGTGCTGCCTGCAAGCAGTTCCGAAAACCGCACCGGGCGGCCGTATTTTGCCACCTCGTCCAGCACGCTGAGCGCTTTGCCGACAGTGCCATCTGTTGCCTTGTTCATCATATTCTCCCGTTCGATCCGCTGTGGCGTGGCCAAAGGAATCTGTTGACAACCCTATACCGCATCAGGTTAGGATATCAACTATAGAAACTTGGTCTCGAATAATGGAACCGATTAGGGAGGAAACCATGCGATCCATTTTGAAAACTCCGCTGGCTGTGCTGGCGGCGACAACGATGCTGTCAGGGGTGGCCCTGGCGGATGCGCACGGCCTGTCCGGCACGTTTCGCATCACATCGGACATGTCGAACCCGGGGCCGCGCTCCGTGATCGAGGGGCTGGTCGCCGAATTCGGTGAAATGAATCCCGATCTGGAGATCGAGCTGACGGTTGTGGATCGCGATGCCTGGAAAACCCAGATCCGCAACGCGCTGCAGGCCGATCCGCCCGATGTCGTCAACTGGTATGCCGCAAACCGCATGGGCCCCTTTGTGGAAGCAGGCCTGTTCATGGACATCTCCGACTGGTGGGATGCCGGCGATTACGAAGGTCTGGAATCCGTGCGCGGTGCCCTGACGATGAATGACGCCCAATGGGGCGTGCCCTATACCTATTATCAATGGGGCGTCTATTACCGCGAAGACATCTTCAACGAGCTTGGCCTCAGCGAACCGGCGACCTGGGAAGAAGAGCTGGCAAACTGTCAGGTCATCGTCGATAGCGGGCGCGCCTGCTATGCCATCGGCACCCGTTTCCTGTGGACCGCCGGCGGCTGGTTCGACTATCTCAACATGCGCACCAACGGGTTTGATTTCCACATGGCCCTGGCGCGTGGCGAAATCGCCTGGACCGATGAACGTGTGCGTGAAACCTTTGCCAACTGGCGCAGCCTGATCGACATGGGCGGCTTCATCGAGGACCACCAGAACTATTCCTGGCAGGAGGCGCTGCCCTTCGTGGTCAATGGCGAAGCGGCGGCCTATCTGATGGGCAATTTTGCCGTCGATCAGCTGCGCCGGGCCGGTCTGACCGATGATCAGCTCGATTTCTACCAGTTCCCGGTGATCACCGAGGGCCTGGCACTGGGCGAAGATGCGCCCACCGACACATTCCACGTGCCATCCGGTGCCCAGAATGTCGAGGCCGCGCGGGCCTTCCTGCAATTCGTGACCTCGGCCGATGTTCAAACCCGCATCAACGGGCCCGATGGTCTGGGCCAGTTGCCGGTCAATGCCAATGCCGAAGTGGCCGATGATGAATTCATCCAGCAGGGCTTCACGATGCTGAGCCAGAACGCCACCGGCGGGATCGCACAGTTCTTTGACCGTGATTTCCCGGCTGAAATGGCGGCAATCGGTATGGAAGGGCTTCAGGAATTCATGGTCTTCCCGGATAATCTGGACGACATTCTCGAGCGTCTGGAAGCCGACCGTCAGCGGATCTACCAGTAACAAGACCCGCGCGCGCTCTGCCTGTATATGGCGGGGCGCGCGCGTGCGTGCGCCTCATTTCCCTTTTGACCACAGCCCATTCGCAAGCCGCAGCCGGTTTCCGAATGCGTTGTCCAGCAGGAAGGCAAGGACATGACCCCGACCGCCCCGCAACAGACCTGGTTCAAGCGCCACAAGATGACGCTGACGCCGCTCCTGTTTCTGCTGCCGGGCATCCTTTTTTTCTCGCTCTACGTGATCATTCCGATCTTTCAATCCTTCAACATCTCGCTTTACCGATGGGACGGGATGGGTGAAGCGACCTGGGTCGGTATCGGCAATTATCAGGAACTGATGGGTGATCGAAATTTCGAAATATCGTTGTGGAACAACGTCAAATGGTTGGCGCTCTATCTGCTGGCAATCCCCGCCGGTCTCTTCATCGCGCTGTTTCTCAATCAGACGGTGCCGGGCATCCGGCTCTATAAATCGCTGTTTTTCTTTCCCTTCGTGATTTCGCAGGTCGTGGTGGGGCTGGTCTTCACCTGGTTCTACCTGCCGCGCGTTGGCCTGTTGAACGCGACGCTCGAATTTCTCGGGCTCGGATCGCTCAACATCCTTGGTGATCCGACCCTGGCCACCTATGGCATCATTGCCGCCGGTCTGTGGCCGCAGACCGCCTATTGCATGATCCTCTATCTGACCGGGTTGAACGCGGTCGATCCCGAACAGATCGAGGCGGCGCGGCTGGATGGGGCCAAGGGCATCAAGATGCTGTGGTATGTGGTTCTGCCGCAACTCAAGCCCGCCACCTTCATCGCCTTTGTGGTCACCATCATCGGCGCGCTGCGCTCCTTCGATCTGATTTCGATCATGACCAATGGCGGCCCGTTTGGATCGACCCGCGTGCTCAGCTTCTACATGTTTGAACGCGCGCTGTCCGAATATGGCTTCCGCATGGGATATGGCTCGGCCATCGCGGTGGTGCTGTTTCTGATCATGCTGGTCTTCATCGCCTATTTCCTGTGGTCGATGTGGCGTGACGAACGCCCGTCGCGGCATTGAGCGGGAGGGCAGTCAGATGTTTCCCACCCCGATCCAGAAACGCAGCCGCAAGGTGCAACTGACCTATCAGAGCTTTCTGCCCGTGGCCTTGATCCTGTGGCTGGCCCCGCTGATTGCGGTGGCGGGTTTTTCCATCCGTCCAGGCGTGGATTTCGCGCAGGGAAATTACTGGGGGATGCCGTCCTCATTCGAGCTCTTCAGCAATTATGGCCGGGTGTTCTTTGACAGCGACATGCCGCGCTATATGCTGAATTCCCTGATGATCACGATTCCCACCGTGATCGGCGCCGTGGCCCTTAGCTGCATGACCGGCTTTGCGCTTGGCATTTACCGGTTCCGGGGCAACCTGCTGATCTTCTTCATGTTCATCGCGGGCAATTTCGTGCCCTTCCAGATCCTGATGGTGCCGGTGCGCGATCTGACCGTTGGCATGGGGCTGTATGACACCAAACTGGGCCTGATCCTGTTTCACGTCGCATTCCAGACCGGGTTCTGCACCCTGTTCATGCGCAATTTCATCAAGGCGCTGCCGGTCGAACTGATCGAGGCCGCCCGCGTCGAAGGCGTCGCGGAATGGCAGATATTCTGGTATGTCGTCCTGCCGCTGATGCGCCCGGCCATCGCGGCGCTGTCGGTGCTGATCTTCACCTTCATCTGGAATGATTACTTCTGGGCCATCGTGCTGACGCAAGGCCCCGGCGCGCAGCCGGTGACCGCCGGCATCACCTCGTTCAATTCGCAATATGTGGCGCAATATAATCTGATGAGCGCCGGCAGCATCGTGGCGGCCATTCCGCCGGTGGTGATGTTCTTTGCCATGCAACGGCATTTCATCGCCGGTCTGACCTTGGGGGCGGTGAAGTAATGCCCTGCTGGCGGCTCGATGATGGGCGTCAAACGCTGGTGCTGGGATCAGACCGGGACCATCTGGCCCAGATCATCTATTGGGGTCCGCGCCTGCCCGATGCCGAAGACCTGACAACCCTGTGCGCGGCCCATGCCATCGACCTGACCGGGGCCATGCTGGATGCCAACCCGGACCTGTCGATCTGCCCCGAGGCCTCGCGCAGTTTTCCGGGCCAGCCCGGCCTGATCCTGCGGGCGCGCGACGGCGCGCCGATCTTGCCGGAATTTCGCTTCGAGACGGCCGAAGCGGGGCCGGGCGCGCTGGGGCTCAGCTATGTCGACCGGGCGCAGGGCCTGACCTACCGGGCGCAGTTCTCGATCGATCCCGAAACCCATATGATCGTGGCGCAGGCAACGCTCGAGGCGCAAGACCCGGTCTATCTGGACTGGCTGTCCGCGCCGGTCTTTCCCGCGCCACAGCTTTGCGATGAGATGATCGATTTTTCCGGGCGCTGGTGTGGTGAATTTCAGCAAAACCGCACGCCCTGGTCGCCCGGCATGCGCGCCCGCGACAATCGCACCGGGCGCACGGGCCATGAACATTTCCCCGGCCTGATCCTGCCCTGCCGGGGGGCCAGCAATACGGCGGGTCAGGTGTGGGCCTTTCACTATGGCTGGTCGGGGGGGCACAGGATGGTGGCCGAGGAATTGCCCGATGGCCGCCGCCAGATCCAGTTCGGCCATGCCACCGGCATTGAAACCGCGCCCGCCACCCGGTTCGAGACCGCGCCGCTTTATGCCGTGTTCTCACAAGGTGGCCTCAATGGCTGCGCGGTCGCCTTCCAGCGCCACCTGCGCGACCGGATCCTGCAGCTCCCCGATCCGGCGCGCCCGCGCCCGGTGCATTACAATTGCTGGGAGGCGGTCTATTTCACCCACGACCCGGCCATTTTGCAAGATATCGCCACCCGTGCCGCCGCCCTTGGGGCCGAACGGTTCGTGCTCGATGACGGCTGGTTCGGCACCCGCGACGATGACACATCATCCTTGTCTGATTGGCTGGTGGACCGGCGCAAATACCCCGAAGGCCTGACCCCGCTGATTGACCATATCCACGGCCTCGGAATGAGCTTTGGTCTCTGGTTCGAGCCGGAGATGATCAGCCCCGATAGCGACATTTACCGCGCCCATCCTGATTGGGCACTTGGCGGCAAGGACCAGATCCTGGGCCGAAACCAGATGGTGCTGGATATGGGCCGCGCCGATGTGCGCGATTTCCTGTTCGACCGGATCGGCGCAATCCTGAAAACCCACGCCATCGACTATATCAAATGGGATCATAACCGGGTGCTGCCCAGCCCCGACGCGGCCCAGACACGCGGCACCTATGCCTTGATCGACCGGCTGCGCGCCGCCTTTCCGATGGTCGAGATCGAAAGCTGCGCCTCGGGCGGCGGCCGGATTGATTTCGGCATTCTCAGCCGCACGCACCGGGTCTGGCTATCGGACAGCAATGATGCGCTGGAACGGCTCCGCATACAGCATGACGCGGCGCTGTTTCTGCCCGCCTGTGTCACCGGATCGCATGTCGGGCCGCGCAAATGCCACACCTCGGGGCGCAGCCTCGATATCGGGTTTCGCGCCTGGGTGGCGGCGCAGCGCCATATCGGGTTCGAGATGGACCCGCGCGAATTGACCATTGCGGAAACCACCATCCTGAAACATGTCACGGCCTGGTGGAAAGCCAATCGGGGCTGGATGTTTTCCGCCGATATCCTGCGCCTCGACAGCCCCGATCCTTGCGTGATCGCCGAACAGCAACTGGCGCAGGGCGGGGGCCGGTTCGTGGTCTTTGCCGGCAAATCGGCGGCCTCAAGCCAGATCGCCCCCCGGCCCCTGCGCCTGACCCGGTTGTCGCCCGATGCGCTCTATCGTATCGAGCTGATCAATCGCTCCGATGCCGGGCCGCTGTCGCGCGGCAACCCGGCGCTGAAATCCGGGCCGATCACGCTTGGCGGCGCGTATCTGATGAATCATGGGCTGACCCTGCCATGGAGTTTTCCCGAAACCATGTGGGTAATTGAAGGGAATTTGTTGTGACCAAGGACCGCAGAAACCGCGCCTGGTATGGCAAGGCCGACAAGGATGGCTTCATTCACCGCAGCTGGATGAAAAATCAGGGCTTTCCCGATCACGTCTTTGATGGCCGCCCGGTGATTGGCATCTGCAACACCTGGTCCGAGCTTACGCCGTGCAATTCCGGCCTGCGTGATCTGGCCGAAGGCGTCAAACGCGGCGTCTGGGAGGCCGGTGGTTTTCCGGTCGAGTTTCCGGTGATGTCGCTGGGCGAAACCCAGATGAAACCCACCGCGATGCTGTTTCGCAACCTGCTGGCGATGGATGTAGAGGAATCGATCCGCGCCTATGGCATTGATGGCGTGGTGCTGCTGGGGGGCTGTGACAAGACCACACCGGGCCAGTTGATGGGGGCGGCCTCGGTTGATCTGCCCTCGATCGTGGTCAGTGCGGGGCCGATGCTGAACGGCAAATGGCAGGGCCGGGATATCGGCTCGGGCACTGATGTGTGGAAATTTTCCGAGGCCGTGCGCGCCGGTGACATGACGCTCAAGGATTTCATGGCGGCGGAATCGGGCATGTCGCGCTCCAAGGGCGTCTGCATGACGATGGGCACGGCCTCGACCATGGCCGCGATCGTGGAGGCGATGGGCATGTGCCTGCCGACCAATGCCGCCCTTCCGGCGGTGGATGCGCGGCGCATGGCGCTGGCACATCTGAGCGGCAAGCGGATCGTGGAAATGGTCGATGAGGATCTGAAACCGTCTGATATTCTGACCCGCGAAGCCTTTGAAAACGCCATCCTCGCCAATGCCGCCGTGGGCGGGTCCACCAATTCCGTGGTGCATCTGCTGGCGCTGGCCGGGCGCGTCGGCATTGACCTGAGCCTCAAGGATTTCGAACTTGGCGCAGACATCCCGTTGCTGGTCAACTGCATGCCATCGGGCAAATACCTGATGGAAGATTTCTGCTATGCGGGCGGGATGCCTGTCGTGCTCAAGGAACTGGCGCATCTCCTGCGGCCCTCGCGGACGATCCTCGGCGGTGACATTTCGGCCTATGCAGACGGGGCCGAATGCTGGAACCGCGATGTGATCCGGGCCTTTGACGCGCCTTTGAAACCGGCGGCCGGGCTGCGGGTGCTGCGCGGCAATCTGGCCCCTGACGGGGCCATCCTGAAACCCTCCGCCGCCACCGATGCCCTGCTGGAACATGAAGGCGCGGCGCATGTGTTCGAAAATATCGAGGATCTGAAGGCCAATATCGACCGCGAAGACCTGGCCGTGACCCCGCAAACCATTCTGGTCCTCAAGGGCTGTGGACCCAAGGGCTATCCCGGCATGCCCGAAGTGGGAAACATGCCGATCCCCAGGAAACTGGTGCAGCAAGGTGTGCGCGATATGGTGCGGATCTCGGATGCCCGCATGTCCGGCACTGCCTATGGCACTGTCATTCTGCATGTCGCGCCCGAGGCGCAGGCGGGCGGGCCACTGGCGCTGGTGAAAACCGGTGATCGCATCCGCGTCTCGGCCCGCGACGGGGTGCTCGAATTGCTGGTCGATGAGGCCGAGCTTGCCGCGCGCCGCG
This sequence comes from Alterinioella sp., assembly GCF_058343375.1. NCBI lineage: Bacteria > Pseudomonadati > Pseudomonadota > Alphaproteobacteria > Rhodobacterales > Paracoccaceae > Alterinioella > Alterinioella sp. Next base: position 3,986 of record NZ_JBTUJH010000020.1, on the reverse strand, counting down.
CCGTCTGGCAGCCCGATCCGCCGCATTACACAAGAGGCTATGCCAAGCTCTATATTGAGACCGTGATGCAGGCCGACAAAGGCGCGGATCTGGATTTCCTCGTCGGCAAGGATACCCGCCCGGTGACGCGGGAAAGCCACTGACATGCAAGGCCGGACCCGAAAATTCTTCCAGAAGAATTTTCCGACCAAAGATTTTTCGGGAAAAATCTTCCCGGTGAGGATTTGAAACAATGACTGACCAGGCAAGATATCCTGACCTTGACGGGGCCTCCGTCTTCATCACCGGCGGCGGTTCCGGCATCGGTGCCCGCCTGACCGAAGGCTTCCTGCGCCAAGGTGCAAAGGTCGCTTTCGTGCAGCGCTCGGATGCCTCGGATTTCGTCGAGGAAATGGAGACCGCAACCGGCAATCGCCCATTTTACATGCCATGCGACATCACCGATATCGCGGCGCTTCAGAGCTGCATTGATCAGGCGGCGGCGGCACATGGGGGGGTGACAATCCTGGTCAACAACGCCGCCAATGACAAACGCCACGCCACCGCAGAGGTGACCGAGGAATTCTGGGATTGGAACCAGGCGATCAATCTCAAATCATATTTCTTCGCCTGTCAGGCGGTGATGCCCGGCATGAAGGCCGCGGGCGGCGGCGCGATCATCAATTTCTCCTCGATCTCCTACATGATGGGCAATGCGGGCTACCCCTCCTACACCGCCGCCAACGGGGCCATCACCGCCATGACCCGGTCGCTGGCGCGTGAATTTGGCCCCGACCGCATCCGCGTCAACGCGCTGGCCCCGGGCTGGGTTCTGACGCAGAAACAAAAGGATCTGTGGGTCACGCCCGAGGCGCTGGCGGGCCATCTCGACCGGCAATGCCTGAAGGATGCGCTGGCCCCCGAAGACATCGTCGGCGGGGTGTTGTTTCTGGCCTCGAACACGTCAAGAATGATGACAGGGCAGGTGCTTGTCATAGATGGTGGCGTGGTCACGACGGGGTGAATGATATGGAAAATCTGACCTGGATCGCGGTTGACTGGGGCACGACGCATCTGCGCGCCTTCGCAATGGGTGCCGGTGGTCTGGTGCTGGACAAGGCGCAGTCAGCCGACGGTATGGGCAGTCTTGCGCCGCCCGAATTTGAACCCGCATTGTTGCGCCTTGTCGGGCCGTGGCTTGGCCGCGCGCCTGTCACGGTTCTGGCCTGCGGCATGGTCGGTGCACGGCAAGGCTGGGTCGAGGCCGCCTATCAACCGGTCCCCTGCAAACCGGGCAGCGCCGGGCTGACCCGCGCGCCCGCGCAGGATCCGCGCCTTGATGTCCTGATCCTGCCCGGCCTGTCACAGGCCAGCCCGCCCGATGTGATGCGCGGCGAGGAAACCCAGATTCTGGGCATCCTGGCCCAAAACCCCAATTTCGACGGTGTCATCTGCCTGCCCGGCACCCATACCAAATGGGCCCATGTCAGCGCCGGCGAAATTGTCAGTTTTCAGACCGCAATGACCGGTGAGCTCTTCGCCCTGCTGGCGGAAAAATCCGTGCTGCGCCATTCGGTCGGCAGCGCTGATCTGGACCGGGACGCTTTTGATGCGGCCATCGCCGACACGCTTTCGCGCCCCGAGCGCCTGGCGCAGGCCTTGTTCGGCATTCGGGCCGCAAGCCTTCTGCAAACCCAATCAGACAGCGCTGCGCGCGGGCGGCTGTCAGGCCTGCTGATCGGCGCTGAACTGGCCGCGACACGGCCCTATTGGCTGGGCCGCGAGATCGCCATTGCCGGTGCGCCGGCGCTGTCTGACCTCTATGCGCGCGCGTTGAAATCACAAGGCGTTTCGGTGGCGGTAATGCCGGGCGACGATCTTGCCCTGCACGGGTTGCGCCTTGCCTATGAAACGCTTGCAAAGGCCACGATATGAGCCGACCGATCATTGCCATATTGCGCGGCATTCAGCCCATGGAGGCCGTCGATATCTGCGCGGTGCTGATCGCGGCCGGGATCACCCGGATCGAGGTGCCGCTCAACTCGCCCGACCCCTTTGACAGCATCGCCGCGATGGCGCGCGCGCATGGCACGGATGCGCAGATCGGGGCGGGCACGGTGCTGACCATTGCAGATGTCGGGCGGGTCGATGCGGCCGGTGGCCGGCTGATCGTGTCGCCCAATATGGATGCTGATGTGATCCGGGAAACCAGGCGCCGCAACATGATCAGCTATCCCGGCGTGATGACGCCCACCGAATGTTTCGCCGCCCTGCAGGCCGGGGCTGACGGGCTGAAAATATTCCCCGCCAGCCTGATCGGCCCCGGCGGCATCACAGCCATCCGCGCGGTGCTACCGACCGATACGCAGCTCTTTGCCGTGGGCGGTGCGGGCCCCGACAGTTTCGCGGCCTGGTGGCAGGCAGGCATCAGCGGCTTTGGCATCGGCACCGCGATCTACAGGCCGGGGCTGTCAGTGGCCGAGGTCGCAACCCGCGCCAGAACCATCGTCACCGCTTTTGACGCGGTCACGAAATGGAGTTGAGCATCTTTGATCCCCGGCCCTGTGATCTGGGCGAAGGGCCTTTGTGGCACCCCACGCGTAAACAGCTTTTCTGGTTTGATATCAACGGAATGCGCATGATGTGCAGCGGCGGTGAGTGGCAATTTGATCGCCCGGTTTCCGCCGCCGGTTGGATCAGCGATACAGCGCTGCTGATTGCCACCAGCCGGGATCTGATCCGCTTCGACATTGAAACCGGTGCCCAGGAACCGGTCGCCGCGCTGGAGGCTGACAATCCCATGACCCGCTCCAATGATGGCCGCGCCGATCCCTGGGGCGGGTTCTGGATCGGCACCATGGGCCGGCAGGCCGAACCGGGCGCCGGCGCGATCTACCGCTATTATCAGGGTGAGATGCGCCAGCTCTTCCCCGGCATCACCATCCCCAATGCGATCTGTTTCGCGCCCGATGGGCTCTATGCGCATTTCGCCGATACCGCGCGCGGCATCGTTTGGCGGCAGGCGTTGGCGGATGCCGATGGCTGGCCCTCGGGCGACCCTGAGATCTATCTCGACCATGGCGCGGATGGCCCCAATCCTGACGGGGCGGTGATGGATGCCGCAGGCAATTTCTGCTGTGCCGAATGGGGCAGTTCGCGGGTGCGCTGCTACGCGCCGTCAGGCGCGGTTCTGCGTGATATCTGCCTGCCGGTCTCGCAGCCAACCTGCCCGGCCTTCGGCGGCTCGGATCTCTATGTCACCACCGCGCGCCAGGGTTTGAGTGCGGCGTCCCTGGCCGAGGAGCCGCTGGCGGGCCAGGTTTTCGTGGCGCGGGGCGTGGCCCTTGGGCAATTCGAGCATAAGGTGATCTTGTGAAACGCACGCTAGGCACCTGTTACTACCCCGAACATTGGCCGGAAGATCAATGGCCCAGGGATGCCGCCCGCATGGCCGGGATCGGCCTGACCTGGGTGCGGATCGGTGAATTTGCCTGGTCGCGGCTGGAATCCGCCCCGGGCGATCTGCGCTTTGACTGGCTCGACCGCGCCATTGATGTGCTGGGGCAGGCCGGGCTCAAGGTGGTGCTGGGCACCCCCACGGCGACGCCGCCGCGCTGGATGCTGGATCGCCATCCCGACATGCTGGCGCTGGATGATCAGGGCCGTGCGCGCCGGTTCGGATCCCGCAGGCATTATTGTTTCAGCCATGACGGATACCGGGCCGAGGCCGTGCGCATCACCCGCCTGCTGGCCGAACGCTATGGCCGCAACCCCCATATCGGGGCCTGGCAGACCGATAATGAATATGGCTGCCATGATACCACCCTGTCCTATTCGGATGCCGCGCGGCACGCGTTCCGCGACTGGTGCGCGCAGCGCTATCAATCACCCGATGCGCTGAACCGGGCCTGGGGCAATGTGTTCTGGTCGATGGAGTATGACAGCTTTGACCAGATCGACCTGCCCAACCTGACCGTGACCGAACCCAACCCGGCCCATGCCATGGC